>JAVWYO010000054.1:0-13042 GCA_036661515.1 Muribaculaceae bacterium
GGAACATTGCCGATTTTCCTGCGCCACCCATAAAAATAAGTGTCATAGCCCATGCCATTACAGAGCAACCCATGAATGTAGCACCTCCTGCGGTGGAAATAGCTCCAGCAGGATTTTGTGTCAATTCAAGGAAATTAAACGTCTGAGTATAGTATGATAGGATTAAAATACCTATTAAGAAACCAAGATCAGCAAAGCGAGTAACAATAAAGGCTTTCTTTGACGCTGACACAGCAGCTGGCTTGGTATAGTAAAATCCAATCAATAAATACGATGATACACCCACAAGTTCCCAAAAAATATACATTTGGAAAATGTTGGTTGCAACAACGAGCCCAAGCATTGAAAATGTAAAGAGAGAAAGGAACGCATAGTAACGTTGGAATCCTTTTTCTCCGTCCATATATCCCAAGCTATAAATATGAACCATAAATGATACCGTAGTTATCACTATGAGCATCATAGCTGATATAGGGTCAAGAAGTACACCTAATTTAATTACTAAATTATCGGTAAATTGCAACCAAGTAAAATTGAGAACATCTAATTGCTGACGTACTCCATCAATTATTTGACCTTGGTCGGTGCCAAAGAAATAAGTTAATGCAACACTGTAAGCAATAAAAGTGGTCACACCCATCGCGGTAGTACCTATTATACCCGCGACTTTTTTACTTAGCTTCATTCCCAGCAGTCCCAAAAACAGGAACGTAACGATGGGAATTATTAAGACGGCTAAAGTATATGAAAATTCCATAAAGATTAAAATTTCATTTTAGTGAGTTCGCGTATATCAACATTTTTCACGACGCGAAATATATTAATAATAATAGCAATTGCAAGTGCAGTTTCAGCAGCTGCAATAGCTATAGCAAATAGAGTGAAAAACATTCCTTCCATTTGTCCTGGGAACAGAAACCTGTTAAACACGACAAAATTAATATCCACAGCGTTTAACATCAACTCAAGTGATATTAAAATGGCTATCATATTTTTTCGAGTAATAAACCCATAAATTCCACAGCAAAACATAAATAGGCTGGGAATTATATACATCAACATAGTTATATCCATATCTTATTATCTTTTACGGGCAACTACTATACCACCAATTATACATGCTAACAGCAACACACTAATAGCCTCAAATGGCAATAGATACTGAAACTTTTCGGTACCCATTAAAGCATGACCAATCGATTCCATGTCAACGCTGAATGAGGTGCTACTTAATACATCACTAAAACCTGGATATGTGATTAAAGCATATCCACACACTACTGCGCCAAGCACAGAAGCAGAAAGTCCCAACCATTTTTTTTGTGAGGTTAGTCGCTCGGTATTATCGCCAGGCTTACTCGTTAGTAAAATTGAGAATACAAACAGCACAAGAATACCTCCCGCATATACTGCTATCTGCACAGCACCAAGAAATTCATATCCCAGTTGGAAATAAATTCCTGCCGTAGCAAATAATACGAAAAGTAAATATGTTGCTGCGCGTAAAATCTTACTCGTAGTAACCGTCAGCACCGAGAACACAATAATTGCAATAGCAATTATAAAATACATAATAACATTCCCTACTGATTCCATATTTAATTATTTTCTTTTTTTTCTTCTTTAGGTCCTTCTACCTTAACTTCAGGTTTTACTTCAACTTTTGGAGTTACAGGCTTTGGCGTGGCTGCCACAACTAATTCAATTTCCTTTTCAGGAAGATAATTAAGTTGTTTTACTAATTTTGAACGTGTAAACACTGCATGTTCAAATTCATTAGTAAACTCAAGAGCATCTTGAGGACAAGTAGTGACACAAAGTTGACAAAATGTACAACTTCCTAAGTCATAATTATACTTTACAAGCCTTTTCTTCTTTTTGCCATCAGGTAGTTCCACCATCTTTGTTTCAAGAGAGATAGTACCATTAGGACAATTCATTTGGCAAATACCACAAGCAATACACTTATGATTACCTTCGCCGTCATATTTTAAGGTTAAAGTACCTCTAAAACGGTCGGCTATTTTGAGAGTAGCCCTATTATCGGGATACTCTTCTGTAATTTTAGGTGTAACAAATTCCTTTCCAGTAACCTGCATACCTTTTAAAAGGCTCCACACTCCCTTAAAAAGTGAAGTGAAATACTCTTTAATACTGCTCATAGATAAGTCAAAATCTTATAAATACCGAATAATTACTAAATAGCAACCCAAGACAGATGCCGGTATATTACTACCTGCCTTGAGTTATTTTTTTATCGATCCGTTTGTCCACCAAGTATATCAAGCAATTCTGTTGTAATACTTTGTTGACGTAAATTATTATAAACGAGCCTCAAATCTTCAAGTAGATTCTTGGCATTATCATTAGCGCTTTGCATTGCCATTACTCTCGCTGCCTGTTCCGAAGCGTTGTTTTCAGCAACAACCTCTTGCATAACCGATAGTATATAGAGCGGAAGCACGCTATTGAATATAGTATTTGCATCGGGCTCAAAAAGGCATGGCTTATTTGTCACACTGCTTGTGGCACCCGCTACTAAGTCATGATAAGAAACAGGAAGCAATGTATCAAGTTGAATATATTGCTTACTCGCACTCTTAAAATGATTATACAGAACTATCACTTTATCGACCTTACCTGAGATAAAATTATTTTTCAATCCGTCAGTGAACATTCTTACTTCGTCAAGAGTACTTCGAGTATTCATTGTCTTATCAACAATGACATTAGTACTCTTATCGGCTATTTTTGATGTAGCTTTTATAATTTTATTTCCTACTGGATAAATATCAAGTTCTACATTATCACCATATTTAGTTCGCAATTCAGCAATTGTGATAAGCATATTTTTAAATACTTGAATATTATATGCTCCACACAATCCATCATCGGAACCAAAAACTACCATCGCTATTTTCTTTACTTCACGAATTTCTATTAAAGGTGATGAATATTCTCCATCGGCCGACAATAGATGACCGATAACCGATTGAATTTGATTGCGATAAGGCACAAGCCTGCGTAAAGCCATTTCTGCTTTATGCATCTTTGCCGAAGAAATCATCTTCATAGCTCCCGTTATCTTCTCTGATGAAGATACCGAACCTATTCTTCCTTTTAATTCGCGTAATGTTGCCATATCTTATATTTTATTCGCTGTATTTGCTTGCTATATCTTTGGCTGAAGATGTCAATTTAGAAATAACATCATCGGTCAAAACGCCACTCTTTATCACATCGAGCACATCTTTTTGATATTTAGCTTTTAATAATTGAATAAATAATTTTTCAAATTCTGCGACTTTGTCGGTCGGAACATTTTCCAAAAGACCTTTTGTTCCACAAAATATGATTGCTACTTCTTCCTCTACTGCTACTGGTTCATATTGAGGCTGTATGAGTAAGCGTTCATTTTTACGTCCTTTGTTTATAACTTTTGCCGTAACGGGATCTATATCGCCACCAAATTTTGTAAACGATTCCAATTCACGGAATTGTGCTTGGTCGATTTTTAATGTTCCTGCTACCTTCTTCATCGATTTTATCTGTGCATTACCACCAACACGAGATACCGAAATACCTACGTTAATTGCTGGTCTAACACCTTGATTAAACAATGATGTTTCAAGGAATATCTGACCATCAGTAATTGAAATTACATTAGTTGGGATATAAGCCGAAACGTCACCAGCTTGTGTCTCAATAATTGGCAAAGCAGTTAGAGAACCTCCACCCTTTACCATAGATTTTAGAGCTACAGGAAGGTCATTCATACTCGATGCTACCTGTTGATTATTGATAATCTTTGCTGCACGTTCAAGCAGGCGGGAGTGCAAATAGAATATATCACCAGGATATGCTTCACGACCAGAAGGACGTTTAAGAATCAGTGATATTTCACGATATGCAACGGCTTGTTTTGATAAGTCATCATATACGATTAAAGCATCACGACCCGTATCTCGGAAAAACTCTCCGATTGCAACCCCTGCAAATGGAGCATAATAGCGCATCGCAGCCGAGTCGGCAGCAGTTGCTGCTACAACTACGGTATAGTTAAGTGCGCCATGTTGACGTAGTACATTAACGGTTGTTGCAACCGATGATGCCTTCTGCCCGATAGCTACATATATACAATATACAGGTTTACCAGCGTCAAAATTTGAACGTTGATTTATAATGGTATCAATAGCAATTGCTGTCTTTCCAATTTGGCGGTCACCAATAATAAGCTCACGTTGTCCACGACCTATTGGCACCATTGAATCAACTGCCTTAATACCCGTTTGTAAAGGTTGATTTACTGGTTGACGAAATATTACACCAGGTGCTTTTCGCTCAAGTGGCAATGGAATGAGAGTGCCATCTATTGGACCATTTCCATCGATAGGCTCACCTAATACATTTATTACACGCCCAAGCAATCCTTCACCTACCGGAATTGACGCTATCTCACCGGTACGGCGTACCGACATATTTTCCGATACTTTGTCAACATTGTTCAGCATAATTACACCAACGTTGCTTTCTTCAAGGTTGAGCGCAACGCCTTTCACGCCATTCTCAAACTCTACAAGCTCGTTTGCCTTAACATTCTCAAGCCCATAGACGTGAGCTACACCGTCGCCTACTTCAAGCACGGTACCAACCTCCTCAAACGATACCTTAGAATTGACATCGTCGAGCTGTTGTTTTAATATATCAGATATTTCACTTGGGTTTATCATCTCTCTTTAATTACTTAGGAGTTTTAAACGCAGTTTCTTTAATTCATTCTTAATAGAAGCATCAAGTAGCACAGAGTCAATCTTAACTACAAATCCACCTATCAAATCATTATCTACATGCGTAGTTAATTCTATAATTTTACCCTTTTCATGAATTGCTACTACATTCTTTATTTTAGCAAGTTCACTTGCGGGCATCTTGTTTGCAGTGGTAATTTCTACCTGAGCTATGCCATTAGCTGTGCGATAAATTTTCTCATAAGCCAATGCAATACTTCTAAAGCACTCTTCGCGATTGTTTTTAATAACCATCATTATGAATTTATCAACGCAACCATCTTTCTTAGCGCCAGAAGCGGTGAGCAGGACTTTCTCCTTATCAAGTGCATGAAGATATGGATTATCAATAGCTTTACGCAGGGTATCAACCATTGCAAAGCTGTTGGATAATTGCTTCATTTCCTCATATACCTGCTTAGCCTCACCCTTTTCTTGGGAAAACTTATATAGAGCCTTAGCGTATCTGTTAGGAATTAGTCCTTCATTCATAATTGTTAGTTTTTAGTCTCAACCTCATCAAGGAGCTTGTCAACCAATTCCGTTTGTGCTTTATCGCTTGCCATATTATTGCGCATTACCTTTTCGGCAATTTGCAAAGCAAACGCACTCACCTCACTACGGATTTGCGATTCAGCTTCTTTACGCGATTGTTCAATTGACAATTTAGCAGCTTCTATGACTTTCTTTGCTTCTACAGTTGCAGCATCTTTGGCTGCTTCTATGATTTGAGTTTTCATTTTTGCTGCTTCACGCAATATTTCTGCTTGTTGCTTTTGGGCTTCTTTTATATATTTAGTTGCCTCTTCCTTAGCAGTATCAAGTTGCTCTTTAGCATTTTGAGCATACTCAACACCCTTATCTATCAAGTCAGCCCTCGATTCCAAGTTCTGTATGATAGATGGCCATGCAAACTTTGCCAACACTAATAAAAGGATAGCAAAGACAACAAACATCCAGAATATCAAGCCAAAATCAGGCGTGAATAGTTCCATATCTTTGTTTTATTAGATAAACAACGATAGAATACACACAATAACAGCAAATAGAGCAACACCTTCAACAAGGGCTGCAATAACAATCATGTTACTACGAATATCTCCAGTTGATTCGGGTTGACGTGCGATAGATTCCATTGCTGACGAACCAATCTTACCAATACCTATACCAGCAGCTACAGCAGCGATGCCAGCACCAATACATGCACCCATTTTGTCAAGTCCTAATGACATTGCAGCGTCGGCAGCTTGTGCCAAAATCATTCCTAACATAGTTATTTAATTTTAGTGGTTAATATATAATTTTCTATTTAGTTTCTATTTGTTTCTCTTTATGTTCGGCTCCCTCTTCTTGCGCCAATGCTATAAACAATGTTGAAAGCATCGTAAACACATAGGCTTGGATGAAACTCACAAGAATATCTATTGCAAGCATAAACAATGAAAATGCTACTGATAATACCGTTGATACGCCTGTGGCAACGGCTCCAAAACTTGCAAAAATAAAGATTAACAGTGTGAGTGTTATTACAATCATGTGTCCACCCATCATGTTTGCAAATAGACGCACCATCAATGCGGCGGGCTTAGTAAACATTCCAAATATTTCTATAACGGGCATTATAGGGATTGGAAATTTCAACCATAATGGAACATCTGGCCAAAATATCTCTTTCCAATAATGCTTAGTTCCTTTTACGTTTGTTATTACAAATGTACACACTGCAAGAACCATCGTTATCGCAATATTTCCTGTCAGATTAGCACCTCCGGGAAATACTACAATAAGCCCAAGAAGGTTCATCGCTAAGATAAAGAAAAATACTGTGAGCAGATATGGCGCAAACTTATGGGCTTTAGCCCCAAGCGTGGGACGAATTACTCCATAATAGATAAACTCTACAACAAATTCCATTGCAGCAGTTGCCTTGCGTGGCGCTTTCATCTGATACTTCTTATACCATCGAGAAACGCTAAATGTGCATAATAGCACTACGATTGCCGAAATTATAAGAGCCAACACATTCTTTGTAATCGATATATTTATAGGGCGATATTCTTGCATTTGGCCATTAGCATCGGGCTTTACACCGACTACCTTCTTTGCATTGTCTCCTTCTGTTGCTATCTTAAATCCATCATATTCTTGATTGTGCATTAATCTTGAAGAGCTAAACACATGCCAATCTCCTTGATAGTCGCGCACAATTATGGGTAATGGTATGCGATAGTTGTGCGAAAAAGGCACTTCCCACCCATAATGATCCCCAAGGTGATCAAATATAATCTCCTTTGCATCTACTTCGCCCGATGTCTCTCCGCCACTTGCTTTTAACCCCGATGGAGCAATAGTAAGTATTAAGAACAACGATAATATGGTTAGTACTCTTTTCATATTTTTCTCAATTAATATAAGCAGACCGACACAATATTGCTATCCACATCAACAATTCCACCTTGTATATCCATTGTTTCATGCTTCCCGCCTTGAATGTATTCAATCACGCCATGCGTCAACAATGATATAATAGAGGCGTGATTTTCAAGAACTGTAAACAATCCTTTTTCGCCAGGAAGTGTTATAGACTCTACATTTCCTGTAAATTCTATCTTAGCAGCCGATATAATATTAAGTGTCATCTTTCTCTTATTATTTTTTCGTTAACCTACTTCAGCAAGTATCTTTTTGCCTTTCTCAATAGCCTCATCAATAGTTCCTACGTTGAGGAATGCTTGTTCGGGATATTCATCCATATCGCCATTAAGAATCATCTTAAATCCTCTTATTGTCTCATTAAGTGGGACCATTACTCCCGAAACGCCAGTAAATTGTTCTGCAACAAAGAATGGCTGTGACAAGAAGCGTTGTGCACGACGTGCACGAGCCACCACGAGTTTATCCTCATCGCTAAGTTCATCGACACCAAGAATTGCAATAATATCTTGTAATTCATTATATTTTTGTAGCAATTGTTTTACTGATTGCGCTGTATTATAATGATCTTCACCTATTACGTGTGGGTCAAGGATGCGTGATGTTGACTCAAGAGGGTCTACAGCTGGATAAATACCAAGTTCTGTAATCTTACGACTTAATACTGTCGTTGCATCAAGGAAACTAAATGTTGTCGCTGGTGCAGGGTCGGTTAAGTCATCAGCAGGCACATAAATTGCCTGAATTGAGGTAATTGAGCCTTGTTTTGTTGAGGTAATACGTTCCTGTAATTTACCCATTTCTGATGCAAGAGTAGGTTGATAACCCACTGCCGAAGGCATACGTCCTAACAATGCCGATACTTCGGAACCTGCTTGGGTAAAACGGAATATATTATCAATAAACAGCAATATCTCTTTTCCGCCTCCATCTTGATCTCTAAATTGCTCTGCAACCGTAAGTCCTGACAGTGCTACGCGAAGACGAGCTCCGGGAGGTTCATTCATTTGCCCAAAGACTAATGTACCTTGTGATTCGCCAAGTTCTTTCATGTCAACATCTTCAAGGTTCCATTCGCCACGAGCCATGCCCTCTTTGAATTTCTCGCCATATCTGATAACGCCACTTTCAATCATTTCACGAAGTAGGTCATTACCCTCACGAGTACGCTCGCCTACCCCTGTAAAGACAGAAAATCCGTTGTGTCCTTTTGCTATATTGTGAATCATTTCCATGATTAGCACCGTCTTTCCTACTCCAGCACCACCGAAAAGCCCAATTTTTCCTCCTTTTGAATAAGGTTCCAGCAAATCGATTACTTTGATACCTGTGAATAGAACTTCTTGACTTATAGCCAATTCAGAAAATTCGGGAGCATCTTGGTGTATCGAGCGCAAATTAGGATTTTTTAATTCAGCTAAGTGGTCAATTGGCTGACCAATGACGTTAAGCAATCGCCCCTTCACCTGTTCGCCTGTGGGAACGGTTATAGGAGAACCTAAATTAATCACTTTTACACCACGCTGTAACCCATCGGTACTTTCCATCGCAACGCAGCGCACGGTGTCTTCACCTATATGTTGCTCTACTTCAAGTATTAACTCCGAGCCATCTTCACGCACAATCTTTAGCGCTGTGTAGATAGGTGGTACAGCATTACCTTCGCCTTCAAAGGTTACGTCCACAACCGGGCCGATTATCTGTGTTATTTTTCCAAAATTATCGCTCATAATCACGAAATCTATTGGGTTATTATTATCTCTTTAATTCTTATCATTTAAAAATGCAAGCCGTAAATTACAATTAGCACCATTAATATAAGGTTTACCAAGTTTATTGGTAACAAATATTTCCATTCAAGTGAAAGTAATTGGTCTATTCTTAGTCGAGGAAATGTCCACTTAAACCAGATGATTATAAATGACACTGCAATTGCTTTGCCAAAGAACCATACTACCGATGGGATATAATCCATTACACCATTAAAACCTTCCCAACCCGGTATGTGCAATGGCATCCAACCTCCTAAAAATAGCAATGTAGCAACTCCCGATACTATAAATAAATTTAGATATTCAGCAAGATAGAAAAAGCCAAAGTGAATACCTGAATACTCGGTGTGATAACCAGCTGTCAACTCTGATTCGGCCTCTGGTAAGTCAAATGGGCCTCGGTTGGTTTCGGCTGTACCGGCTATCAAATAAATGATAAATGCTATTATTGCAGGTATATGTCCCGAAAATATAAACCATAAATCTTTTTGAGCTTCGATAATGCCAGGTACGGTCATTGTGCCTGCAAATACTACCATTGTCAATATTGATAGACCTATTGATAACTCATAGCTCACCATTTGGGCGCCACTTCGCATTGCTCCGATAAGAGTAAACTTATTGTTACTCGACCAACCAGCAAGCAAAATACCAAGAACACCTATACTCGAAACTGCAACAAGGAAGAATATTCCTATATTAAAATTTATAATTTGTAATCCATTACCCCATGGAAGAACGGCAAATGCCATCATCGAGGCAACTATTACAAGATATGGAGCAAGAGCAAAAAGAAATTTATCGACATGATTTATCGTAATCAACTCCTTTATTAATATCTTGAACATATCGGCGACACTCTGAAGAACGCCAAATGGACCGACGCGATTCGGACCTAAACGACACTGAAATGCACCACATACTTTTCTTTCAAAATAAATATAGAATAATGCCAAGACAGCATATAACAATAGCAACGCTACTCCTATCAATACACATTCTACTACTATCGTAAGCCATAAAGGCATAAATCCGAGTAGCAATTCATTTATCCAATTGGTGACTAAACTGAAGTCAAACATATTATATTATAATTACTATATATTCTTAATTCAAAATTATCGGTCTATATCTGGCACAACGTAATCAAGCGAACCTCCTATTGATATAAGGTCGGCTATCTTTGAGCCTCGTGTTATATGATCTATTACACTTATTAATGCAAGGCCAGGACTATTAAACTTAACTCGATAAGGTGTCTTTTCACCTGTACTTTCAATATACACTCCAAAAGCGCCTCGACTCGCTTCTACTTGCTGGAACCAGTGTCCTGCAGGGAGCTTGATTATCTTAGGAACCTTTGCGCAATAATCTCCTTCTGGTATATTATCTACAAGTTGCTCAAGTATTTTTATCGATTCTTCTATCTCTTTCATTCTCGCCATGTAACGGTCAAATACATCTCCTTCATGCAAAATGACTTCCTCAAAATCGAGTTCTCCATATACTGCATAAGGCGAAGTCTTACGTATATCGCAAGCCCAACCCGATGCACGTCCCGAAGGCCCAGTTATGCCATAACTTATAGCATCGGCGGTGGTTAAATGTCCCACACCTTTCATTCTATTTTGTGCAATAACATTTCCTGTAAATAGCTGATGATACTCCTTTAAACGTGCTGGCATAACAGCACAAAACTCCTTAACTTGTTTTTGAAAATCTGGGTGCAAGTCGGCAATCACACCTCCTATGGTGTTATAATTAAACGTCATGCGTGCACCACAAGTCTTTTCAAATATATCAAGAATTAATTCTCGTTCGCGAAATCCATAAAATAGTGCCGTAGTAGCGCCTAAGTCCATACAAAATGTTCCAAAAAACAATAAGTGCGAAGAGATGCGCATAAGTTCGTCCATCATTACGCGAATTACTTGCGCACGACGTGGCACTTCAAGTTCCATTGCTTTCTCAACACATAGGCATAGGCAATGTCTATTTTGCTGAGCCGATAAATAATCAAGACGGTCAGTAAAATGAAGTGTTTGTGGATATGTCAACCCTTCACATAGCTTTTCAATACCTCGATGAATGTAGCCACAATAAAGGTCTATCTTATTAATCTTTTCTCCATCAAGCGACGTGCGGAAACGTAGCACGCCATGAGTTGCTGGGTGTTGCGGACCTATATTCACTACATATTCTTGTGGCTCGAAAACGATCTTTTCTTTCTTAGTTATTTTCCCTTCAGAATCTTCCACATAGCTCACCGTGCTATCCTCTATCGCTTCATGATTAAGGCGAATAGGATTTATATCGGGATTATCATCATAATCTTTTCTAAATGGATAACCCACCCAATCATTACGCAAGAATAAGCGTCGCATGTCGGGGTGATTAATGAATTTTATTCCGTAAAAGTCAAATACTTCTCTTTCATAAAGATTTGCTGAAGCCCACAAGTCGGTAATACTGTGAAGCATTGGATTATCTCTATCTTCTGTCGTAACTTTTACAGATAAATGAGTAGCTCGCTTTGTAGATGTAAAATAATACATGCAACCCATCATATCTTTCCAATCCATTCCTATAATCGACACAAGATAATCGAAGTCTAAATCAGCATCTTCTTTTAAGGCCTTAGCCATTGTGTGCCATTGGGCATCTGGAATTGTCACGCATAGCACTTCGCCCTCATCAAATATTGCATCAGGGAACAGGTTGCCGATTTTTTCTTGAATATTTACCATTATATATATTGTATATACTTTAGTTCTTAACTTTACTTATCACTTATCGTTTTCTTCTATGGGGTGCTCCTTGAGAAAATCTTCAATCTTCTCTTGGCGGTTTATTCCTCCAAAGAATTTTTCAACCTTCAACTTACGTTGCAATTGCATCATGCCATAGAACATTGCTTCGGGGCGCGGTGGACAACCAGGAATATATACATCTACTGGTATTATCTCACCTACACCTTTTACAACATGATAAGATTTACGAAAAGGACCGCCCGAAACAGCACATCCTCCTACGGCTATCACATACTTAGGCTCTGCCAATTGTTCATAAAGACGACGCACTACGGGAGCCATACGATGTACTATCGTTCCAGCAACCATGATAAAGTCGGCTTGGCGAGGACTGGCTCGCGCTACTTCAAATCCAAAACGTGCCATATCATAACGAGCGGCACCAAGCGAAATAAATTCAATTCCGCAACAACTCGTGGCGAAAGTCAATGGCCAAAGCGAATTTGACCTTCCCCAATTTATAAGTTCATCAAATGCACCAACAACTACGTTAGTACCCGACTCCTTTAATTCCGTTATAAGACCATCAATGTATTCATTATCCTTGAAGTCTTCTTTCTCCATCCCTTTTATCTTTACTTCCATTCTAATGCTCCTTTCCGCCATGCATAAGCTAAGCCTAAAATTAACACGCCCAAGAACACTGAAATACTGATTAAGCCGGCACTGCCAAGACTCCTACAGATTACTGCCCATGGAAATAAAAACACTGTTTCTACATCAAACATTAAGAAAAGAATTGCAAATAGGTAATAACCTACCTTAAATTGCATCATACTTTCACCTCGTGTAGGAATACCGCACTCATACGCTTCACCTTTCTGAACGGTAAATGAACGAGGCGAAATTAGACCAGCTATAAATAGCGCAATTGCCACAAGAAACAATCCTGTAAGCACCGCAACCACCATCACTGTCGTACTCTGAATACCAAATACTGATAAATCCATATTATAATTAACTCAATTAAATTCTAAACCATAATTGTAACTTCTCAAATCCAAAGACGACTCCCATGCTAAGACTCTTATAGTCATAGACATAACAACGAATACTTGTATTTAAAGCGTTACAGTTCTTATTTCGCAATGCAAATATAGTCATTCTTTTGATTTCTCGGCAAAGCAAGCACATATAATAATTGTCAAATTTTGCCCCGAAAAGATTCTAAAGCTCGTATAATTTCAACATGGCAGATAACTCTTTACCCAGTAGCAATAATTATAGGACAAGTCTGCTG
>JAVWYO010000055.1:0-12998 GCA_036661515.1 Muribaculaceae bacterium
CAAATTCTTTCCGTATTTCCTTTTCCATCGTTTTTATTGTTTTTATTAATATATAAGTCTCTATTGTGCGGTGATTTCTACCACGCAGCTGCGGTAGGTTGCGGGGCTGAATAGATTTAGACCTACTGCCATTAGATATTCTCCCGAAAATGTCTTGCCGTTTTCTGTTAGGTAAGACTTTTGTCCTGGCATTATATTTATCTCTTGAATATTATAAAATTTATTTGCATCTAAGCCTTCAAGACGTACTGTACAAAGCGATTCTCTAAATCTTGGATTGATGTCGAAGGCATATACTACTGCATGATTTTTTGTAGCGTCTACAAACATAGTTGATGCGTGATTACTTGTATATGGCGATACTAAACGATACATGTCACCATCAAGCACTACTGGTTTCAATCGATTGTAATTTTTTACGGCCAGATTACAGAAATCAGCCTCATTGGCATTCATATCCGATAATTTTATATCAAATCCTAATTTGCCCATACTCGCTACATCTGTTCGGAACTTTATACTCGTTCTTGGATTCATTCCTGTTACATGAGCACAAACGGCCTTTGTTGGGAAAATTTGTGAATATCCATATTGAATAAATATTCGTTCAATAGGATCTGTATTGTCACTTGCCCAAAACTCAGTGAAATACTTAAGTGCCTCGTAATCGACTCTGCCTCCACCCCCTGAGCATAGCATCATAGGTAGATTTGGATATTTGTCTTTTATGCGATTCAACACACTATATAATCCTTTTACATATTCAATATATAAATGTGTCTGTTTGTCTTTTAAATATGGTGAGTAAACATTGGTTATGTGACTATTACAGTCCCATTTAAAGAAAGCTATTCCAGGATAGTTAGTCATCAAATCATCGACTACCTTAAACACGAAATCCTGTACTTTAGGGTTGCTCAAATCAAGGACCATCTGATTTCTATAAAGATATTCATCACGATTAGGTAAATGTATTACCCAATCTTTATGTTTTTCATAAAGTTCGCTTTTAGGGTTAACCATTTCGGGCTCAATCCATATACCAAATTTGATATTCCTTTTAGTAGCCTCTTTTATAAGACCACTAACTTTATTAGGTAATTTATCGGCTGTTTCCGCCCAATCGCCTAATCCTTGTTTGTCATCTTTTCGAGGATATTTATTTCCAAACCAGCCATCATCGAGCAAAAACATATCTACGCCCAACTTCACAGCATCATCCATAAGCTTGCTAAGCATGCCTTCATTGAAATGAAAATATGTTGCTTCCCAATTATTTAGCAATGTCATACGTGATTTATCGCCATCTTTTAGCCTGTATTTACGTGCCCAACTATGAAAATTGCGACTTGCCTCGCCACGACCTTTGCAACTATAAGTAAAAATAAAATCGGGGGTTGTAAAGACTTGTTTTGGTGCTAAAGTATATTGCGAAAAATAAGGGTTAATTCCTGAAACACTACGCAATTTGTTTTTATTATCTACTTCAAAAGTAAAATTAAAGTTGCCAGTCCAAGCAAGAGTTCCTACAAGTACCTCGCCAGTGTTTTCAGTAGCAGAAGTATTAAGAGACAATTGAAAGAATGGAGTAATAAACATATCAGCCCTCGTGCCCAATTTTGATTCCAATACCTTCTTGCCACATGACAATTCATGCTCGCTCATATTAGCTTCACGTGCCCAATCGCCCGTATACTCGGTAAGAATATATTTATTCTGTCCGAAATGTAACATATTTGAAGCAAATTGGTGTAACACAATTGAGTTCTTCTCATTATTGGTAATATCGGTATGTGTCACTATAATATCCTCTTTTGGATAAATTTTATAGTATAAATTTACCGTAATCGGGTATTTATCATCTTGAAGAGTAATTTTTGTTTCTTCAGCGCCATCACTGCATTTCTTGTTAGTATGAGAGATATACTTTAAAAGAGTAGAAGAATTATTGTCGCTATGTTCTATCTGCAAGGCTTTCTCAAAACAATCTTCCATTCCATGAGTAATATAAGCCTCATCTCCAAGCGGTAAATGAGCTAAATCGGCATCATGCGATAATTTCTTACCAACATAAGACTGATAAAGTCGCCCATTCTCCCCAACTTTGAGAATTAAACTAACATTATTAGTTTCAACTTTAATAACTTTTGATTGCTTCTCTTGAGCCATTATCACATGAACCGAGAATAGTAAAAATAGCGATACTATAATACATTTAGATTTCATATATAGATTTTTTAATTAAGTCATGCGTGATAAAAACGGCTATTTAATAAATCCATTGATTATAAGGACTATAAATAGCACTGACAAAGATAGCCTTTGAAGTATAATTCTCCAAACAGAAATAATAATATTTCAATTATTTACTTTTTTGGCGATAGATGGCGTAGCATGGTCGCATTATAGCTATTATTATGTGTGTGCAACGTTTTATCAAACGTTTATGTTGATGTGCTTCACTTCTATTTTCTCATCTAAAAATGTTGATGCCATCTCACCGAATTTTAGTTCGGACTCGGTCGTTTGATATGTGCATTTACCGTGTTTGCCACATGTCTCATCGATTTCTGGGTGTCGATGAAGGTAATCCTTCAAACTCTGTGCAATAATAGCACCTTGTGGAATGATATGAACTCCTCTTGGAATATATTTTTTTATTTTATCCAATAAAAGTGGATAATGCGTGCAACCTAAGATAACGGTATCAATATCATTGCACTCACAAAATAAAGCATCAATATCCTTTTTTATGAAATAATCAGCTCCATCTGAATTAGATTCCTTATTTTCTACAATTGGAACCCACATAGGGCAAGCATGGCTATATGTGTGGTACGAAGGATTTAATTTACTTATTTCGATGTCGTAAGAACAACTTTGAACAGTGCCTTGTGTCCCCAAGATTCCGATATTACCATTATGTGTAACATCATTTATTTTCTCTACCGTGGGGCGTATCACTCCAAGCACTCGTCGTGAAGAGTCTATTCTTGGTAAATCATTTTGCTGAATACTGCGTAATGCCTTTGCTGATGCTGTGTTGCATGCTAAAATTACTAAATGGCATCCCTCTGAAAATAAATGTTCAACGGCTTGCAGTGTAAATTGATATACAATGTCGAAAGAACGTGTGCCATAGGGTGCACGTGCGTTATCCCCAAGATAGATATAGTCATATTGAGGCATTAGTTTACGAATTTCTTTCAATATCGTCAATCCTCCATATCCAGAGTCAAAGACACCTATCGGACCTATCGTATCAATATTTTTATTATTCAAAGCCTTTTGTATTTTAATATTGTTCAAAAATAGCAATTCCAATACTATAACACAATTATTAAATATATTATTTTAATTATATTAGCGTAATACGAACCAGCGCGAGGATTCGTAACGAGGAAGAGCTATTAATTGCACGGATTTTGTCTGATCTTCGAGGGTCTCTTCGCCTGTGCCTACTGTTATCCCCTTTTCAGATAGAGCTGTTATGATTTCATCTCTGGCTATTTCGGGCGTGTTATTGTCATTACTCAAATGGCAAAGGAATATATATTTTAGCTCAGGCTTGTAATTGTCGGCGATAAAGCGTGCTGCATCTTTGTTGTCTAAGTGCCCATTAGCAGCCAAAATACGGTTTTTTAAATACTCTGGATATGTTCCTTGACTAAGCATTTCAGCATCATAGTTTGCTTCTATCATTAAATAGTTTGCTTGTGTCATATAATGGAATGCGCGTTCAGCGACATGACCTATGTCGGTTGCTATCGCAAAGCGTTTGTCAGCATATTCAATAAAGAATCCCGAATTGTCGCTCCCATCATGTGGTACTTCAAATGCTGTTATATTAAGGCCTGCAAGTTCAAATGGTATTTCTTTAAAAATTGGCACATGTTGGTCTTTAATCCTTCGAGAAATATTGTGCCGACGAAGTATTCCATTCATCACCCTATTAGTGCAATAGATGTGGATATGTCGATATTTTCTTACTATGGTGTAGGCATATCTTATGTGGTCGCCATGGTCGTGTGTGAGGCATATACCCTTAATGCTTTCGGGATTAATTCCATTGTTTGCAAGAGACTTAAACACTTGTTCAACATCAACACCAGCATCAATAAGCACACCACAGTCGTTACTTCCCACATAGGAACAGTTACCACTGCTACCACTTCCAAAGCTAATAAACCGGAAAGCCTTGTGTGATTGTATGTTGCCGACTTCACTAATTATGTCTTCGCTTTGTGGAGAAAGAGTCTCTTTTGATTTATTTGTTGCAATCAATTCGTTAACATCTTCTTCATCGAAGGTGTCGAAGAGTATTATCTGCTTATTTGGAGTATTGTTGTTGCGCTTAACCATCTATTTATAAAGTAAAAAAATAGTGGGAATTTTGTCGTAATCATATTTTGCTTTAGCCCACTCGCTAATGCTTTTTGTAGTTATCAATTCCTTTTCTCCTGAAATATCGCTTGCTACACATAGCGCAAGATTTCGAGGTAAATTGTGTGCCATATCGGCTATTAATTTATTATTTCGATATGGCGTTTCAATGAATATCTGTGTCTGGCTCTCAATATTTATCGCACGTTCCATATCCTTAAATTTACGCGCCCTCTCTGTCGCATCAATTGGCAAATATCCTTGAAATGCAAAGCTTTGTCCATTAAATCCCGACCCCATAAGTGACATTATGATGCTTGAAGGACCAACAAGTGGAATCACCTTTAGTCGCTTGCGTTGCGCAATAGCTACCACATCGGCTCCTGGATCGGCAATTGCAGGACAACCAGCCTCCGATATAACCCCCATAGCATTTCCATCAATAAGCGGTCTTAAGAATGTCTCAATTTCTTCGGGTGGCGTATGCCCATTTAAAGTAAAAAAAGTGAGAGTATCAATATCAATGCTACGGTCACATTTTTTTAGAAAACGGCGTGCCGTACGTATATTCTCCACAATGAAATATTTTATATGGGATACCATAGCAATATTCTGCGCGGGTAATACATTTTCGACTGGCGTTTCACTTAACGGAACCGGAATAAGATATAGTGCGACTTCCTGCATTATTTTTGATATATCAAGATACAAAGATAATGCAAACTGTAGGTAAAATGCAATAAAAATATTTATTTCTATCGTATTATTATAGCACACTTCATATAAGATGCTGTTTTAATTTATTTCGGAACAGATTTGAGACTATTTTCGAGAATTATTTATGAAAAATATACTCAAAAATAGTCCAAAACATAAAAATCAAAGCTATATAAATTTCCCAGAAACAAATTAAGACAGCTTCTAAATATTACGATTTTGTACTAAATGCTTATATTTGCACAGCGCAATATGAAATAATATAAAAAATACAGCATGAACTTACCCGAAAAGTTTATTGAGCAAATACAAGAAAATATCCCCGATGAATGTGATGCTTTTTTTGATGCAATAGAACGTCCAGCGTCAGTATCTATTCGATTAAATAAAAATAAAGCGGTAGATTTAGAGCCTCATCTAAGGCGCGTTAAATGGTGTAGTAGTGGGTATTACCTTGCCGAGCGTGTCCAATTCACATTTGACCCGGCATTTCATTCAGGAAAATATTATGTTCAAGATGCTTCATCGATGATTATTCAACACATAGTGTCTCAAATATGCACAGCTCCTGTGCGTTATCTCGATCTTTGCGCTGCGCCTGGAGGCAAAAGCTCGGCAGCAGTCGATGCCCTTCCTGCGGGTTCTCTATTAGTTAGTAATGAGATAATAGGAAGTCGTGCGCAGATACTGAAAGAGAATATCATTAAATGGGGACTACCATGTTGCGTGGTAACGAATAATGATTCGAAAACCATTGGAAGGCTTACGCACTATTTCGATGTTGTAGCTACCGATGTCCCTTGCTCTGGCGAGGGAATGTTTCGTAAAGAAGATGAAGCGGTAGCGCAGTGGTCGCCAAGTTTGGTGAGCCAGTGCGTTGCACGCCAACATGAAATTATTGATAATATATGGAACGCTTTGCGTCCTAATGGATATTTTATATATAGTACTTGTACGTATAATAGGGCAGAAAATGAGGAAATGATTGAATATATTTGTTCTAAATATGCCGCAACGTCTGTCGATATGAAATTTCCAAAGGAATGGAATATTCATGCTGGAATTAATACTGCACATCATTGCTATCGCTTTATGCCTCATTGCACCGATGGTGAGGGGCTATTTATTTGTGTACTTCATAAAAGCGAAAGCGAACCAATAAAATCGTGTGAGCTAAAGATAAAGAAAAAGGCTAAAGATAATAAGCAGGACAGTAAAGTGATAGTCCCAAAAGAGGTAAAAGAGTGGATAATAACTCCAGAAAAGTGCGATTTTATTGTCGAGAATGAAGAGATTATTGCCATTCGTCGTGAATATATTGATGATGTAGCCTTATTACGAAATTCGCTAAAAGTGATATATTTCGGGACGCACATTGCTACATTTAAAGGTAGAGACACGATGCCAACACAAGCACTTGCTCTTAGCACTGAGCTAAATGCTAAGGCTTTTTGTGTGAATGAAGTGAATTATTTAACTGCTATCGCATATCTTAGAGGCGAAGCTATTACAATTGACGCTGATAGAGGATATTGCCTTATAACTAATGAATCGCAACACATAGGATTCGTTAAAAACTTGGGAAGCAGAGCAAATAACCTTTATCCACGCGAATGGCGCATACGTAGTGGATATATTCCAGCTGTACAACCACGAGCTATTTGATTTTAAAATAAATATCTAATTATTTCTGATACAGTCAATAAATATAATTATATTTGTGAGATGAGAAATATCGAAATGTTGATTGCTTATTAAAAATATAGAATGACCTAAGACATGAAAAAAAGATTACCGATTATTAAAAATGATCCTTGGCTTGAACCATATTCCGATGCCATAGAGGGCAGATATGAATATATGCTAAGGAAAGAAGAGAATCTTACCGCTGGAATAGGAACTTTGAGTGACTTTGCCAACGCACATAAATACTTTGGGCTTCATCGCACAAAAAGTGGCTGGATATTCCGTGAATGGGCTCCTAATGCTTCTGCGATAGGCTTAATCGGTACATTCAATGATTGGAAAGAAACCGATAAGTACAAGCTGAGTAGTCTCGAAAATGGGGTGTGGGAGCTGAAATTATCACCTAAGGCAATAGCTCATGGCGATTTATTTAAGTTGAAAATGCACTGGAACGGAGGCGACGCTGATAGGATTCCTGCTTATGCAACAAGAGTGGTGCAAGATGAGCAAACAAATATTTTCACTGCGCAAGTGTGGGCACCCGAAGAGCCATATCAATTTAAGATAAAGAAATTTAAACCATGCGTGTCGCCATTGCTAATATATGAATGTCATATAGGAATGGCGCAAAATAGCGAATGTGTTGGCACTTATAATGAATTTCGTGAAAAGGTATTGCCACGTGTTGCCGATGATGGATATAATACCATTCAGATTATGGCAATACAAGAGCACCCTTATTATGGCTCATTTGGATACCATGTGTCGAGTTTCTTTGCTGCATCAAGCCGATTTGGAACGCCCGATGACTTAAAGGCTTTAATTGATGAAGCACACCGCATGGGAATTGCTGTAATAATGGATATTGTTCACTCGCATGCCGTGAAAAATGAGATTGAAGGACTCGGTCGATTTGACGGAAGTTACAATCAATATTTCTATGGCGATGACAGGCGTGAACACCCTGCTTGGGATTCTTTATGCTTCGACTATGGCAAAAATGAAGTACTTCATTTCTTACTTTCTAATTGTAAATTTTGGCTCGAAGAATATAATTTCGATGGATTCCGTTTTGATGGAGTAACGTCAATGCTATATTATAATCATGGTCTCGGAAAGGCCTTTAGCAATTATGATGATTATTATAATAACGATCAAGATGTAGATGCCATTACTTATTTATCTCTTTCTAATAAATTGATACACGAAGTAAATCCAAACGCTATAACAATTGCCGAAGAAATGAGCGGAATACCTGGACTTGCAATACGTGTGAAAGATGGCGGAATAGGCTTCGACTATCGCATGGCAATGGGAATACCCGATTACTGGATAAAAACAATTAAAGAAAAGAAAGATGAAGAATGGCGCCCTACTGCCATATTTTGGGAGCTAACAAATCGTCGTGCCGATGAAAAGACTATTAGCTATGCCGAGAGTCATGATCAAGCATTGGTTGGCGACAAAACTATAATATTTAGACTAATTGATGCCGATATGTATTGGCACATGATGGTAGGCGACAATGCAATGAGCGTTGAACGTGGCATTGCACTTCACAAGATGATACGATTAGTGACCTGTTCTACTATCAACGGAGGTTACCTCAACTTTATGGGAAACGAATTTGGACACCCCGAATGGATAGATTTCCCCCGCGAAGGTAACGGATGGTCTTATAAATATGCACGTCGCCAATGGGAACTTGTCGACCGTGAAGATTTGAAATATCAATATCTTGGCAATTTTGATAAAGACATGCTTAATGTAATCGGTAAGACTCCTAATTTTCAAGCCCTTTCCGTTGATAAATTATGGGAAAAAGACGATGACCAAGTACTTGCTTTCAAACGTGGAGACTTAGTATTTGTATTTAATTTCAGCCCTTTCAAATCATTTACCGATTATGGAATATTGGCACCAATAGGGGAATATGACATGGTGATGAGTAGCGATAATTCTCGTTATGGCGGATTTAATAATGTCGATGAAAAAGTGTCGCATATTACATTAAATGACAACTTATATAACCCACAAGGACTTGGCTGGTTACAACTATATCTACCAGCACGCACCGCGCAAATACTCCGACTACGCAAAACAAAATAATAGCTGATTAAACAAAGCAAAGGCGGTTTGTGACCGCCTTTGTTCATTTAATCAGGTAAACATGACCTACCATATTTAAAATTCAAATAGCGAGATAGAAAGTTAGAACCACTATGCACTTTTTTCGCAAAATTCAACCGCCATGCCTCACTATCTTTGTAATACCCAGCCAATAAACTAAAATGCGAAAAAAGGGTGCGTACACTGCGTACCGTGCGTACACAAAAAATATAAACAGTTCTCTAAATATCCACCACAAGGCTGAAATAGGAACCGAAGTGCACGACACACCTCAAAGAATTAGACAATCATGTATTCATATTAAAGATTTTTTTCTGTAATTCTTGTGAATACGAGTAATAAGAGGTATTTTTGTGCAAATATTACGCAAATTACAACTAATACAATTTAATAATTTAATTCAGAACTACTATGTGGTTAACAAAATCATCGATAGGTAGAAAAACAGTGATGGCTATCACGGGTCTTTTTCTTGTCCTATTTGTAACCTTTCATGTGCTGATGAATGCCGTAGCCGTTATATCTCCTGAGGGATATGATGCTGTGTGCGAGTTTCTTGGTGCCAATTGGTATGCGTTAGCGGCGACAGCTGTACTTGCTGCCGGTTTCGTAATACACATTATCTTATCTTTTTGGATTTCTTGCCAAAATATGAGAGCACGTGGAAATGATTCTTATGCAGTAGGAAAGCGTCCTAAACAAGTTGAATGGGCTTCTCAAAACATGCTTGTTCTCGGTATTCTTGTAGTGTGCTTTATGTTAGTACACCTTATCCAATTTTGGTACAAAATGCAATGGCAAGAACTTATTGGCTCTGAATATGTTGCCAATGGCGTTGCTATTCACCCTGCCGATGGACAGTTTTTCCTTTATTGGGCATTTAAAGATTGGTGGACTCTTGCAGTATATCTTGTAGGTTTTGCCGCTCTTTGGTTTCACATGTCACACGGATTTTGGAGTGCATTCCAATCTCTTGGAGTTAACAACAACATTTGGATGTCTCGCCTTCGTTCTACAGCTATGGGTTGGGCTACAGTTGTTTGCCTTTTATTCGCCGTAGAAGGGGTCGTGTTTACACTTCGTGCAAACTGTCCTGCATCTTATACACCAGTTATCGAAAATGCTACAAAAGTAGCAAACGGTACGGCAAATACTCCTTGTGGAGCTAATTGCCCTGGTTGTCCTAAATGCGCAAATACCGAATGTCAATCTGTAGGCTGTAATTAATTAATGAACCTCAAAATTTTATTGAGACATGGAAGAAATTAAAAAAGATTCAACAAAGAATGCTACTCAGCCGGTAATCGACTCGAAGATTCCTGAAGGGCCTATCGCTGAGAAGTGGACTAATTATAAAGCACATCAAAAATTAGTGAACCCTTCAAACAAACGTCGCCTTGACGTTATAGTTGTGGGAACTGGATTAGCTGGTGCTTCAGCTGCTTCATCTCTTGCCGAGATGGGGTTCAACGTCCTTAACTTTTGCATTCAAGACTCTCCTCGTCGTGCTCACTCTATCGCTGCACAAGGGGGTATCAATGCTGCTAAGAATTATCAAAATGACGGTGACTCGGTTTATCGTTTATTCTATGATACCGTTAAAGGTGGTGACTATCGTGCTCGCGAAGCAAATGTATATCGCCTTGCCGAAGTTTCTAACAATATTATCGACCAATGCGTTGCTCAAGGCGTGCCTTTTGCTCGTGAATATGGTGGACTTCTTGACAACCGCTCTTTTGGTGGTGCTCAAGTATCGCGTACATTCTATGCTCGTGGTCAAACGGGACAACAACTTCTTCTTGGTGCATACTCTTCGCTAAATCGCCAAATTCAATTGGGTAAAGTTAAGAGCTACAACCGTTATGATATGCAAGATGTCGTTATGATTGACGGTCGCGCTCGTGGTATTATTGCAAAGAATCTTATTACTGGTAAACTTGAACGCTTTGCTGCTCATGCAGTTGTTATTGCTACGGGGGGATATGGAAATGTTTATTTCCTTTCTACTAATGCTATGTCTTGTAATTGTAGCGCTGCTATGGCTTGCTACCGTAAAGGTGCTTATTTTGCAAATCCTGCTTACGTGCAAATTCACCCTACTTGCATTCCTGTTCATGGTGATAAGCAATCTAAGCTTACGTTAATGTCGGAATCACTTCGTAATGATGGACGTATATGGGTACCTAAAAAACTTGAAGATGCTAAAAAACTTCAAGCCGGCACTCTTCAAGGTCGTGATATTCCTGAAGCCGATCGCGACTATTACTTGGAACGTCGTTACCCTGCTTTTGGTAACCTTGTACCTCGTGATGTTGCATCTCGCGCAGCTAAAGAACGTTGCGACAAAGGATATGGCGTAAACAATACTGGACTTGCTGTATTCCTCGATTTCAACGATGCTATTGCTCGTCTTGGTGAGGACGCTGTTCGTCAAAGATATGGCAATCTATTCGACATGTATGAAGAGATTACCGACGTGAATCCTTACAATAACCCAATGATGATTTATCCTGCTATACACTACACTATGGGCGGTATTTGGGTAGATTATGAGCTACAAACTTCATTAAAAGGATTATTTGCTATCGGCGAATGTAACTTCTCCGATCACGGCGCTAATCGACTTGGAGCTTCAGCTCTTATGCAAGGACTTGCCGATGGATACTTCGTCCTTCCTTATACAATTCAA
Organism: Muribaculaceae bacterium; assembly: GCA_036661515.1. Lineage (GTDB taxonomy): Bacteria > Bacteroidota > Bacteroidia > Bacteroidales > Muribaculaceae > HGM05232. The sequence continues at coordinate 11,606 of JAVWYO010000055.1, forward strand.
AACTATCTTTCGGATCAAATATCTGTACCTCGTTTCAGCACCGATGCGCCTGAATTTGCAGCAACAGAAAAAGCAGTACAAACTAAGGTTGATCACCTTATGAACATTAAGGGTAAAGAATCAGTTGATGCCATTCACAAAAAATTTGGTCGCCTTATGTGGGATTACGCTGGTATGGCGCGCACAAAAGAAGGTCTTGAAGAAGCATTGGTAAAAATGAAAGAAATTCGTAAAGAATTTGAAACCAATCTTTTCATACCTGGTGGACAAGAAGGCATGAATGTTGAACTTGACAAAGCTATACGCCTTAACGATTTTATAACAATGGGCGAACTTGTTGCTTATGATGCTATTAATCGCGATGAAAGTTGTGGCGGACACTTCCGTGACGAATATCAAACCGAAGAAGGCGAAGCAAAACGTGATGATAAAAACTTCTTCTATGTCTCTTGTTGGGATTATCCAGGAAACGATAATGACGCTCCTAAGCTAATCAAAGAAGAACTTCATTATGAGGCTATTAAGGTTCAAACACGTAATTATAAGGCTTAATTAACGATTAAAAAGAAAGAAAAAATGGATACAAATATAAGTTTTAAGCTTAAAGTATGGCGCCAGGCTGGTCCTAAAGAAAAAGGACATTTTGAAATATATCCTATGGAGGATATTTCTGGCGACACATCGTTCCTTGAGATGCTCGACATCTTGAATGAGCAACTTGTAATGAAAGGTGAAGAACCTATCGTCTTTGACCATGACTGCCGCGAAGGTATATGTGGTATGTGCTCGCTCTATGTCAACGGACACCCTCATGGACCTGCAACTGGTGCCACAACATGTCAATTATATATGCGTCGATTCCATGAAGGAGAAACTATAACAGTGGAACCTTGGCGCTCAGCCGCATTCCCAGTTATTAAGGACTTAATGGTTGACCGTAATGCTTTTGATAAAATACAACAAGCTGGTGGATACATCTCATTCAACTGCGGTGGAGCTCAAGATGCTAACGCACTTCCTATCTCTAAAGTTGCTGCCGATGAATCGATGGACGCTGCTGCTTGTATTGGCTGTGGAGCGTGCGTTGCTGCTTGTAAGAATGGCTCTGCTATGCTTTTTGTCTCAGCTAAAATCAGCCAATTTGCATTACTTCCTCAAGGAAAAATTGAAGCTAAAGCACGTGTTAAAGCTATGGTACGTAAAATGGACGAACTCGGATTTGGTAACTGTACTAACACAGGAGCCTGCGCCGCAGAATGCCCAAAGAACATATCATTAAGCAACATTGCCCGTCTTAACCGCGAATTTATCTGCGCCAAGAGCTGCGACTAATCCGCTTTTTAGATACAAAACATAATAGGGTGCACCCAGCCAGGTGCACCCTATTTATGTT
>JAVWYO010000056.1:0-12872 GCA_036661515.1 Muribaculaceae bacterium
CCCCACAATTGCGTTCGCGATGCTCACTCCATTATGGGGTTAAATTTCAGAACTGGCGTTCTGAAGTGGAACGTCTTCGACGTTCTTGCGCTTTTTTGTGAGAGGTGAGTGTGGGTGGTGTATTGGGTGGTGGGGGAATGCGAAAATGGATAGCTTCGAGGGAAGCTATCCATTTTTATATGATAGACTGGTTTAATTTCTTAAATCCAGCGTACGTAAGCGAAATCTTGACGGTGTGGGATGTCGGGATTGTTTGGGAACATGCGGAAGGCGTATCTAAATACTCCTGCATCATGAATTGTATCGGTCAATGAATATTTAACAATGTCGCCATCTATTACTTTAGCGGTAAGTGGTTCAACACGACTGAATTTCATTACGCCATCTTCGTTGACATAAACTACTATTTCCATTCCAAGTTTTGTGCCCAGTCCAGCAGTGTCGAGGGTGACTTCGGCATGATAATTTTGTCCATTTACTGTCTTGGTTGGTGTCAAATTATTGGTTGTAACATCGAGTACCTTAACGTTATCCCATTTTTCGGCAACTTCTTCTTTCCAAGCGGCCATCTCTTTAGCTTTTGCAAAATTATTTGCACAAAGTTTTTTAGAACGAATTGCTTCCTTATTATAGAAACGAGAAATATAGTCGTCGATCATTCTCTTCATTGTAAATTGTGGAGCGATATGCCCTATTGAATTTTTGATGAATTGAATCCAATCGGGAGAATATCCTTTAGAGTTTTTAGCAAAATAAAGAGGTACAATATCGTTTTCGAGCATTGAATATATTGTAGCTGCATCGAGCTTGTCTTGCTGAGATTGATCGGTGAAAGTACGTTTATCGGTTAGTGACCAACCAGCATCTTCGCGATAACCTTCATACCACCAACCATCGAGGACAGAGAAGTTAAGAACGCCATTCATTTCGGCTTTCTCACCTGATGTACCTGATGCTTCGAGCGGACGGGTTGGTGTATTCAACCAAATATCGACACCTGTAACGAGGCGTTTAGCAACTATCATGTCGTAGTTTTCTAAGAAAATTATTTTTCCAAGAAATTCAGGCATGCGAGATATTTCAATAATTCTCTTTATCAATCCTTGACCAGCGCCATCAGCAGGATGAGCTTTACCAGAGAAAATAAATTGCACAGGGAATTTCTCATTATTTACGATTTTAGAAAGGCGTTCGAGGTCGGTAAATAATAAGTGAGCGCGTTTATAAGTTGCAAAACGGCGCGCAAATCCTATTAAGAGAGCATTAGGGTTAATGCGTTCCATAATTGAGATTATACGAGATGGGTCGCCTTGATTTTTCAACCAGCTTTCGCTAAAATCTTTTCTGACAAAGTTTATAAATTTATTTTTCAATGTCATACGAAGGTTCCAAATGTCTTCATCTTTAGCTTTGAATATAGGAGCCCAAACTTTTTCGTCGGATTGGTTGTGAATGTAATCGTCACCAAATATTTTGGCATAAAATTCTTTCCATTCAGAGGCAGCCCAAGTTGGCATGTGAACTCCATTAGTGACAAATGATACATGTGATTCTTCGGCAGTGTATCCTTTCCAAACGCCTTGGAACATGTGTTTAGAAACTTCGCCGTGCAACCAGCTAACTCCGTTAGCTTCTTGACAAGTATTAAGAGCAAATACGCTCATAGAGAAGCGTTCGTTTGTATCGGGATTTTCACGTCCCATATTCATAAGGTCGCCCCAAGATATTCCTAACTTAGCAGGATATTCGCCCATGTATTTTCCGAAAAGGCCTTCTTCGAAATAATCATGTCCGGCAGGGACTGGTGTGTGAACTGTGTAGAGTGAAGATGCGCGAACTAATTCTATTGCAGTATTGAAGCTCAATTTTTCTTCTTGAACGAAGTCGACGAGGCGTTGTAGGTTTAATAATGCAGCATGACCTTCGTTGCAGTGATATAGCTGAGACTTTATACCTAATTTTTTAAGCATTAGTACTCCACCAATACCAAGTAGATATTCTTGCTTGATGCGATTTTCCCAGTCACCGCCATAAAGTTGGTGAGTGATAGGACGGTCGAATTCAGAATTTAAATCGATGTCGGTATCGAGAAGATATAGTTTCATTCTACCAACATTTACGCGCCAAATTCGAGCATATATTATGCGACCCGGATAAGGGACTTCAACAATAACTTGATTTCCATCTTTGTCTAAGACGGTATCGATAGGTAATTGATTGAAATTTTGTGGCTCATAATTTGCGATTTGTTGGCCATCGATTGAAAGTGATTGATTGAAATATCCGAATCGATAAAGGAATCCGACAGCTGTCATATCGACGCAAGAGTCAGATGCTTCCTTAATGTAATCGCCAGCGAGAACGCCCAACCCGCCAGAATATATCTTGAGGGCATTACATAATCCATATTCCATACTGAAATAAGAAACAGAAGGAACATCTTTACGCATAGGGACACTCATATATTCTTTGAAATCGGCATGTACCTTTTCGATGCGTTGCATGAATGCAGGGTCATTTATGATTTCGTTATATCTTTCAAATCCGATTTTTTGTAATAGAAGTACAGGGTTTTCGCCCGTAGCGCGCCATAAATTAGAATCAAGATCATGGAATAAAGATTTAGCTTCGCTATTCCATACCCACCAAATATTTTTTGATAGTTCTTCTAATTTAGTTAATTTAGCAGGTAACTCAGAAGTTACTGTAATATCTCTCCAACATGGAGAATTAGTTTTACTCGTTTGTAGTTTCATACAAAAATAATATTTGTTTTTTGTAGTTTATAAATAAGTTATTATACACTTACCATATATATAAGCGTATTTAAATCAAATAGGTTCACGATTTATTCTTGCAATTTTTACAATTTTTCAAAGCAATATCAAAAGCGATGATATAGCTTTCAATAAAGAATTTCCAATCAGCTTTAGAAGCTGTCTTCATAGCAGCTAATCTGATTTTTGCCATAGCTGAGTCATTGGTTTCGACAAGATTTTTAATATCGTCTACCATGTCGTCAATGACTTGATCGTAATTACAATCGGAGCGATGAATAACGTTTACACCACAAGAGGCGAAATCGTTAGAAAAATTAGCAAGTATCCATTGACCAAATCCAGATAGCCCAGTGGAAATAGTAGGCACACCAAAAGCGATGCTTTCGAGAGGCGTGTATCCCCAAGGCTCGTAATAGGAAGGGAATGCCGTTGCATCGAATCCTGGAATTAGGTCATAATATGTCATGTCAAATATTCCGTCGTCTCCGTTTAGATATGATGGGACGTATATGACTTTCACGTTTTCATGCTCGGCATTGTGGATACCGAGATAGTTTAAACGATTATATATTGCATCACTCGAATAGTCATTTAATGAGTGAGTGATTGTTTTATTGTCTAATTTAATGAGATGTGAAGAATTAATTGCATTTTGCAAATCAGCGCGAGGTTTTTCAACCCAAGCAGGTACCATGATGAATGCAATTATTTGTCGGGTTGAATTAATATTGCGTAATTTATTCAACGTTTCAATAAATATATCGAGCCCTTTATTTCTAAATTCATTTCTCCCAGAGGTTGCAATAATAAATGCGTTATCGTCTAATTTTGAGCCGATAAGCGAAGATGCAACTTTTAATAGTCGCTCACGTGCCATGCTGCGCTGAGCATCATATTTTGATTTTGCGGGGACGAAATTTTGCTCGAATCCATTAGGTGTAACTATATTAGGTCGACGACCGAGAAGATGCTCGCATTCGAGAGCCGTTACATCGCTCACGGTTGTAAAGCAATCGGCATTTTGAGCGGCGGCTTTTTCTAAAGAATGCTTTGATTGCATGTTTAGTTGAGATGCCATAATATCGCCGTTGTATACATCTAAATAGTCATATAGTGGTTTGTTATTTCCACATATACTACGGCCTATGCTTGTAGCATGAGTTGTGAATATTGTAGCAATACATGGTGTGTGCGCTTTTAAATAAAGGAGTCCCATTCCAGTAGTCCATTCGTTGAAATGAGCGATTACGTTAGCTGATTTATTACGATTTACTAAGCAATAGCTTTCAATTACCAATGCAGAAGCATATGCAAACATGCAAGATTCATCGTAATCGCCATAAGCGTGAAGAGAATCGACGTGGAATCGGTCCCACATCTCGGCATAAAGTTGATTTTTGAAAGGTAAAAGGGAGTTGTAATTGACTAATATTACGATAGGTTTTCCGGGAATATCCCAGCGTCCGACTCTGATAGTCATACCAAAAGGGAAAATAGCACTTTCTTTCCACTCTTTGAGGAGTGTCTTAGATTCAATGAAATAAGGTGATTGATTTTCGGGACTCCAGACATCGGGTCCAATGAATATCGTTTTATCTTTAAAAAGTTTTTGCAGGGTCTTTGCTTTAGTTGAAAGAACTGTGTAAATACCGCCAACCTTATTGCATACTTCCCAACTTACTTCAAATAACTGATCAAATTTATCAGGGCTCTGTACCATTAAGTCAAAATTATATTTTAGTGCAAAGATAATCAAAACATTGCATACTTTAGCCATAAGTGAAAGTAAGAGCAGTTAATATGGCGTAAATAATTTGTTAATAAATCATAATTAAATATTTTCATGATATGAATGGTATATAAGATTGTTTAAAAAGCATATTTGTTCCACTTGTCAAGTATTTTTAGTAAATTAGCGGAATATTTCAGAAAAAGGTGAATTTGATAAAGAAATAATAATTTAATCAAAAAAATAAAAGGATTATGGCAAATAAAAGGAGTTTAAAAAAGGGAATTAAGTATGTTATTGGTGATATAGCAGGCGAATGTCTATTTACAGAACAAGTATTAGAAAATATTGATGCAGTGAAAGTATCTGAAATCATATTAAAATTGGCTGAGCTGCAAGAAGATGCATTACAAAAGGTGTCGGTGAGCTATGAAAAGGCGCCAAAGACATTTGACGGAACGGTAAAGGAATATAATAAAGCGAAATGCGCATATTATAAGAAGTGCTATTCAACATTGATGGCAGAATTTAACGAAGGTATAAAGGATGTAATTAAAGATATGAATGCCCTTATTCCAGCCGTACAAAAGGAAGCTAATAAAAAAGCATTAGCAAAATAGATTAGAAAGAATCATAACATAAGTCACTTTGGCTATGAATATTAGCGGATTAGTCTTGAAGTTTTTCGGTTGGAAAGTTGAAGTAACAGTCCCCGATTATCCTAAATGCGTGATTTGCGTAGCACCGCATACGAGTAATTGGGATTTTGTTCTTGGGAAATTGGCTTATGCGTCAATTAATAGGAAAGCAGGTTTTCTGATGAAGGAAGCCTGGTTTTTCTTTCCTTTCGGGATATTTTTTAGGGCTATAGGTGGGATTCCTGTTCCAAAGCAGAAAGGCTCGGAACTTACAGAAAGTATCGTCAATAAATTTAAAGATGAACCGCGCATGGCGATTGCTGTTACCCCCGAAGGTACTCGCAAACGCACATCAAAATGGAGAACAGGATTTTTATATATCTCACTTGGAGCAAATATACCAATAGTGCTTGGGGCAATAAATTATCCGACTAAAAATATAAAACTTACAGATACTTTTTATCCGACAGGCGACATTGATGCAGACATGAAATATATCAAGAATTATTATAAGGATTTTAAGGGTAAGTTTGCAGATCGATTTACAACAACTTAATAAGCTATGCCACACAACGAAAATATTAATATAGCGCTTGTTGAAAGTGACATCAAATGGTGTGACAAGGAAGCTAATATTAATGAGTTAGAGGCACGGCTTGTGCAATGTGGTCGAGAGGCAGATATTGTTGTACTTCCAGAGCTTTTCAGTACTGGTTATGTAACAAATGATGATGAAACGATTGCAAACCTTGCGGAAAAGAACACCGGCTACACAATTTCTAAATTGCTGATACTTGCTAAAAAGCATGGAATAGCTATTGCAGGGAGCTATATTGCGAAGACATTAAATAAGGCGTATAATAGAGGTTTTATTATTGAGCCATCGGGCGATGAGACATACTATGATAAGCATCATCTATTTACAATGGCAGGTGAGGATAAGTATTATACGATAGGGAAGAATGTGCCTCCAGTGCTTCGTTATAGAGGTTGGAATATTATGCTGATAGTGTGCTATGACTTGCGATTTCCAGAATGGTGCAGGAATGTTGGTTTAAAATATGATGTACTGTTGGTTGTTGCTAATTGGCCTAAATCACGTGAATATTCATGGAAACAACTTTTGATAGCTCGTGCTATTGAAAATCAGTGCTATGTGTGTGGTGTAAATAGGAGTGGCAGTGATGGCTATGATATAGAATATGGTAATTCTTCAATTATTATTGACTATAAAGGGCATGTCATTTCTAATTCAGAATCGAGCAAGAATGGGGTAATCTCAAGTAGTCTTGATTTGAAATCATTACAGCAATTTCGCGAGAAATTTCCAGCCTGGAGAGATGCCGATAATTTCACGCTCAATCTTTAAAGGATATTTTTTCTTATTTCAACTTGCGTAATAGCATTTGGCAATTAGCGCAATCAAATTCGACAGAAAGTCTTACGTCCCTACCCTTTAATGTTAATGGCTCGGTTATGTTTATTCCAGTATCTGTTTTCTTGCAACAGCCAAGTTCTCGGCGAATACAATATCGAGTTGTCATTAATACTTCGTCGCCAGTTAATAATGAGACTGGTGATATTTCTAACGCTTGTTGAATATTATTTTCATCTACTCCATGCTCAATATATAGCTTGCGAGCTAAATCATTAGCTACATTATCGGCATAAGTAAGTTTGGTACAATAAGAAGGGGCATTTTTGTCTTCTGCTTTTCGACTTTGAAGGTGGTAATTTGAAATACTTAGTTCATGGATTTCATTTATAACACTTCGTCTTAATTCTGTTAAGATTGATGACGGAATAAATATATTGTCGAGAGTTTTAATTTCTGCGACTTTATAAATAGTGTTTCCGAGCTTCGATAGGACTCTGTGTTGCGCCTCTTTTTGCGAATTATTAGCTTTTGACAATTTTACGTCAATCATTCGAGAAACATTATTTCCCAACTCATCATTAGCCGATAGATAAATATCCTCGTTTTTTTGTTCTAAACGTAGAGTGATGGATATATAGCGTTTTGCAGAATTTGCAAGTAGAAGGTCATCAAAATTCTTGTTATACGTACGGTATAACATGGTTTTTGGAGCTATATTAATAGGTAACAATGTGCTAATTACGTTGTCTTCAACCCTGTTTAAACGAAATCCTTCATATTCCTTATTCTCATTAAAGAAACTTATACCATCGCCATTAGAAAGTGTTTCATCGGTTGTGACAGCGATTTTTGTGCCTCTTGCATATTTCACTTTTCCGATAGGCTCCCCAAGCGACTTTGGTGTATCAAAAGAAGCCATTTCATCAGAAATATTATCTTTTCCATCTAAAAAATAATGGGTAAAATTACGATTAAAGCTACGATTAAGTTGTGGTTCAAAGCCAATTTCTACTGTACCAGCCGAACTTCGTTGATATTTATGAGGATTGGCATCTATAATTGCATCGAGCTTTTTACGATACGAGGCAACTACATTCTTCACATATCCAATTTCTTTAAGTCGTCCTTCAATCTTTAAAGATGTTACGCCAGCATCAAGCATCTCTTCAAGTCGGTCGCTCTGATTAAGGTCGCGCAGAGACAATAAATGCTTGTTATATTTCAACATGGTTCCATTGCCATCAATCAAATCGTAAGGTAAGCGACAAATTTGGGCACACTCGCCACGATTTGCGCTACGATTTTTAGCTACTTGACTCACGTGGCATCTACCGCTATAACTCACGCACAACGCCCCATGAACAAATGCTTCAATTGGCACATTGACCGATTTATGGATTGAATTTATTTCATTAAGCGATAATTCTCGTGCAAGAATTAATTGAGAAAAGCCAAGTTTTTCAAGGAACTGCGCTTTTTCAATCGTAGAAATATCGCACTGAGTGCTCGCATGAATTGGAATTGGTGGAATATCCATGCGCAAGATTCCCAAATCTTGAATTATTAAAGCATCAACTTTTATATCATATAGTTCTTTGATAAGTGTCTGTGCATCATTTAGCTCTTCATCTTTAAGAATTGTATTTAGTGTTACATATACACGAGCATTAAATTGATGTGCATAATTAACAACCAAAGCTATATCTTCGACAGAATTACCAGCCGCAGAGCGTGCCCCAAACCTACCAGCCCCGATATACACAGCATCAGCGCCATGATTAATGGCTTCAATAGCAATAGAGGCATCTTTTGCAGGAGCAAGTAATTCTATCTTACGGGGACACATATTTTGTGTGTTCATTTTTATAATTTTTTATTTTATATCTCGAATGTCATAGGGGGTTTCTTGATATACGAAGTAGTTTAGCCAATTAGTGAATAGAAGATTGGCGTGAGAGCGCCATCTCACTATTGGCGGATTACTTGGATTGTTATCCTTATAATAGTTATCAGGGATATGAGGATGCAAACCTTTTTCAAGATCACGATGATATTCAAAATCGAGGGTCATAGGAGAATATTCGGAATGTCCAGTAATAAAAAATTCACGACCATTTCGAGCCATTACCATGTATACGCCACTTTCATCACTTTCTGAAATGATTTTGAGTTCTGGAATTTTTAAAATATCTTCTTTTCTCACTTCACTGTGACGGCTATGTGGTACATAAAATTCATCATCAAATCCACGAAAAATAGGATTTCCTAAATCATCTATATGGTGCTTGAATACGCCAGAAATTTTTTGAGGGAGTACATGTTTTTTTATTCCATAATGGTGATAAAGTCCAGCCAAAGCAGCCCAACAAATATAAAGAGTAGATGTTACATGCTTGCTTGCCCAGTCAAATATTTCTTGAAGTTGTTGCCAATAATCGACATCCTCAAAATTCACCATTTCGACTGGCGCACCAGTAACGATAAATCCATCGTAGTTATTATTCTTTATATCTTCAAATTTCTTATAAAAAGTGTCGAGATGCTCGCGTGGTGTGTTTTTTGATACATGCCCATCGACTTCCATGAAATCGAGTTCGATCTGTAATGGCGTATTCGAAATAAGTCGTAATAAATCGGTTTCTGCCATAATTTTCAATGGCATGAGATTGAGAATAGCAATTCTTAGCGGGCGAATATCCTGCTTTGAAGCACGTTGTTCATCAATAACGAATATATTTTCATTTTTAAGTACCTCAACAGCAGGTAATGACGATGGAACTCTTACGGGCATATTATTAATATTATAAAATCAATACGTAAAATCAATTTGCGTTACAAAAGTACGCATTTTTATTCAGTCAAAATATTGATTCTCATAAATTAGGATTTAGCAAATTCATGGCGTCATCTCTTCCAGAATTAATGAGTAGCGGGAAATGTGCATCAGAATTAATGAGTAATGGGACTTCATATTTTTTTAAGAGGTCGAAATATCTTTGATTTGGGAAAAATCGATTATGGTCATTCCATGCTTTGGTATTAATTTCAACTATTAATTTACGTTCTTTTATTGCGTCGAGTGTGCGCAACACCAACACTTCATACCATGGTTCTTTTTCTATTCCTTGCCTAAAATGTCCTGCATTATGCCCTATCTTATCAAAGTGTCCAATAATATCAAATCCGCCAGCCTCAATCATCTTAATTGATTGTGAATAAAACCCTTCGACAACCGATTTTATATCATTGTTGAAATATTTATCCATTTTTATTTTAAAAGATTCAAACCTGCCATCAATGTCGACATATTCATTATCAGAAGGAATAAAATGCACAGAACCAATTTTATAATCAAGAGGTAATGTATCAAAATAGTGTGATGATGGTCCCCAATTCTCATCAATATAATCTATTTCCATAGCACCATAAAGGTTTATTTTGCTACCGTATTCGTTTTTCAAACGATTTACTTCGTCAAAATACGATGTTACATCATCATTATTCATATTGCAAGGCGACTCAAATGGGATAGGAGAATGAGGAGAAAAGCCATAATGAGTAAAATTCTCTGAAATGGCTTCTTTTACAAAATCCTCCATACAAGCATGCCCGTCACAAAACTGAGTGTGAGAATGGAAATTATATAATGTAAATTGAGCGCAGATTTTATTAAAATCAAGCATAATAATTATTGGATTACCAAAAGTTAAGGGACGGGATAAACTCCGTCCCTTTTAGTATATATTGGGTGTGATTATTTCGTAGGCGCTGTGGGCTTTGCAATAGCATCGCGCATGGTAGTATCAGCCTCCATGTTTTTCATACGATAATAATCCATAATACCAAGATTACCATTAATAAAGGCTTGTGCCATTGCTCTTGGGACTTCGGCCTCAGCTTCGATAACCTTAGCACGTGCTTCTTGAGACTTAGCTTTCATTTCTTGTTCAAGAGCTATAGCCATTGCCCGACGTTCTTCAGCCTTAGCTTGAGCAATATTTTTATCGGCTTGAGCTTGATCCATTTGAAGAGTAGCTCCGATGTTTTTACCTATATCAATATCGGCAATATCAATTGAAAGTATCTCAAATGCCGTTCCCGAATCAAGACCTTTTTTTAGTACCAGTTTAGAAATAGAATCAGGATTTTCAAGTACTTGTTTGTGGCTAATAGATGAGCCAATAGAGGAAACGATGCCCTCGCCAACGCGAGCTAAAATTGTATCTTCGCCAGCTCCACCGACAAGTTGACGTATATTAGCGCGAACAGTGACACGAGCCTTAGCTATAAGTTGAATACCATCTTTGGCAACAGCAGTAACAGGAGGAGTGTCGATAACTTTAGGATTAACTGACATTTGAACAGCTTGAAATACATCACGCCCAGCGAGGTCGATTGCAGTAGCCATTTTAAAACCTAATTCGATATTAGCTTTTGACGCAGAAACCAAAGCATGTACTACCTTTTCGATATTTCCACCAGCAAGGTAATGCGCCTCAAGATCATCGCGAGTAACGCCACTTAATCCAGCTTTGTGAGCTTCAATCATAGCCCGTGCAATTGTCTGAGCAGGTACTTTTCTTATTCTCATTAAGAAAAGTTGAATTAGAGATATGTTTACTCCCGATACTCGTGCAGAAATCCATAAGAAGAATGGCACGTAGTAGAAGAATATTGCGAATAATACTATTATTACCGCTGTAAATAGCAATGCTGTTACTTCCATAATTGATATATTTATTGTTATTATTTTGAATTATTTTCGGCTCTTCTAATTGAATTAGCGAGATTAAAAATATCATTTCTTTGAGTTTCTATATTATGCTCTAATTGCAATATTTCAGATTTCATTGAGGATTTAGAATTTGCTTTTGCCACCGCATATTTGTTTCGTAATTCCGTTAGCTTAGCGATGCTATTCTCAAAATTCTTTTGTGCTTTAATCCATTTTTGTACTAAATCGCGTGCTTCAGTGCTTTTAAAATCGTTAATTGAGCCATAAATCTTTCCATTAGCAAGTGGAAATACAAAATCTTTCTTTACTTTGGCCTTATGAGAATTTAAATTTTGCTCTTTCAATAGGTCATCTAAACTTACTGTATTTTCGTTCCAAGTATCCTTAATTCTTTTTATTGCCGCAAGAGATATTATATTTGGGTCTTCGGCATCATAATTCACTCTCGTCTTACTTGGAATGAAAGCATAAATTGTAAGCTTGCCTGGTATTTGATTGCGATCGGTAGCCCACCACCCTATTCCAGAAAATTCATCAATAACAAGGAGATAGTCATCAAATGGTGAATTAAAAGGCATTCCAATATTTTGAGGTTGAAGAAATTTTCCAGTTTCAGAGTCTTTGCGAGTATTAAAAATGTCATATCCGCCGATTGAGTTTTCGCCATTCGAAGCATAGTATAAATTTACGCCATCGGGTGTAATAAATGGGTAGTTAACGTCGGCACCTTGATTCAATTTCTCGCCAATAATGGCGTATTTATCCCATTTTCCATCACTTAATATAGTTGTTTCAGTTAATACGATGTTTTTAGAATCATGTTGCATAGCCCATATCATCGTTTCATTACTTTGAGGCATAAACACGACAGTTTGAGAGCTTGGCTTGGCATAAGGTAACACTGAAATATCGTTTAGCGACCCTGCTTCAGGTGCAATTTTATATACCTTAAAGAAAGATTTCTTGTCAACTACTATGCTGTCAATTATTTGAATTTTCTCTACATGGCTTAGCATAATAGATGCTTTTTCATAGGCATCAATAAATTTTGCGACATCGGTAGGAATCGTAAGTTTCTTTTTCTTAATTTCCTTTTTATATTTTTCAATTAGCACTTTTGCACCCTCAAAATTGTACTTATCATATTCAATTTTGGCTAAATAAATAGGAGCATCTAAAATTCCTTTAGTATTTGCAAATGATAGATACTTAATTGCATCGTTTATATTTCCCGTCTTATATAGGCTTACACCCAGCCAATGATTAATTGAGGCATTCTTAGGAGCCTCTTTATATTGCTCTAAAAGTAGCGGAATAGCATCTTTATAATTTTCCTTGATATACAGGTCTTTAGCCTCTTCAAGTGTAGCACTAACAACTGTTGAAGTTGCGAAAATAAATAATATTAATATATATATTTTATGCTTCATTGTAATAACATTATAATTAGAACAAATATAACTCAATTTTTTCAATAAACAAAAGGTAATAGTTCCATTTTCATAGTGATAGTAAAAAAAGGAATGAAACGATAAACCAATCCTAATAATTACCAACTTCGGGAGTTTGACAGTTGTAAAGAAAAAATATTTGTAAATAATTGATTTTTAAT
>JAVWYO010000057.1:0-12770 GCA_036661515.1 Muribaculaceae bacterium
AGATATAATTATAACGCTCATCTTGTATATGTGTTGTGTAGTTTTTAAAGAAAAATAATGAATGCGATGGTTATATCCGTGTAAATGTGTTATTTTTGTGTGTGTATATAGAACGAAAAAATAGAAAATTATGAGTTATGGTTTCGTAAGAGTAGCAGCAGCAATTGCAAGCGTTAATGTTGCCGATTGTCAGTATAATACTAATAATATTATTGGTCAATGTGCCGAAGCAAGTGAGCGTGGCGTAAAAATCTTGGCATTCCCCGAATTGAGCATTACGGCTTATAGCTGTGGTGACCTCTTTGGACAGAGTGTGCTCCTCGATGCCACTGAGCATGCCCTAATGATGATATGCAATGCGAGCAGAGGTTGGGACATGCTTGTTATCGTTGGTGCACCTTTGCGAAGTGGTAATAACTTATATAATTGTGCGGTTGCTATTGAAAAGGGCAAATTCCTTGGCGTTGTGCCTAAAACGTTCTTGCCAAATTATAATGAATTTTATGAAAAACGCTGGTTTACGTCGGCATATAAATCTACTTCATCGGTTATCAATATTTGTGGTACAGAAGTGCCATTTGGTAGTGATATTCTGTTTGTGCATGGCGACGTGAAAGTTGCGATAGAAATCTGTGAGGATTTATGGACACCAATTCCACCAAGTAGCTATGCAGCTATAGCGGGGGCAAATGTTGTTGTAAATATTTCGGCATCTAATGAAGTACTTGGAAAGCATGATTATTTGCTGAATTTGATACGCCAACAGTCGGGGCGTTGCATGAGTGCATATATCTATTCATCGGCCGGATATGGAGAATCGACAACCGACCTCGTGTTTGCAGGGAATGCAATAATAGCTGAAAACGGGACACTGTTGCAAGAGTCTAAACGATTTGATATAAAAGCTCAAATGATGGTGTGTGACATAGATGTTGAGCGGCTTAATAATGAGCGACGCACGGTGAATAGCTTTAGCGAGCGCACTGTGGGTGCATATCGAGAGATTCATTTTGATGCAAATTTGCATGACGACACAAAGCACCTTGAACGCACTGTCTCGCCTCACCCTTTTGTGCCCAGTGTTGACGAAATTCTTGCAAGCCATTGCGAGGAGATAATAAATATTCAGACACAAGGGCTGATGCGCCGTCTTTCATTCACGCATTGTGAGCGTGTAGTAGTAGGTGTGTCGGGCGGATTAGATTCCACGCTTGCGCTCCTTGTCGCAGTTAATGCCTTTGATAAATTATGCCTTGATAGAAAAGGAATCTATGGGATAACAATGCCCGGATTTGGGACAAGCGATAGAACCTACCACAATGCTATTAATTTGATAGATGAGTTAGGAGTAACTTTTAAGGAAATTTCAATAAAAAATGCTGTTGAGCAGCACTTTAAAGATATAAATCATGACATAAATGTGCATGATGTGACTTATGAAAATTCTCAAGCGCGCGAACGTACTCAAGTGCTAATGGATTTTGCTAACGGTTGTGGTGGAATGGTTCTTGGAACTGGTGACTTGTCGGAATTAGCACTTGGGTGGGCAACTTATAATGGCGACCACATGTCGATGTATGGTGTTAATGCAAGTGTGCCAAAGACCCTCATACGCCACATAGTGAAATGGCATGCACTACATTCATTAAGCGCAAAATGTCAAGAAACCCTACTTGATGTTATTGACACACCAATCAGCCCAGAATTAATACCAGCAGATGCACAGGGCAATATCAATCAAAAGACCGAAGACCTTGTTGGACCTTATGAATTGCATGATTTTTTCTTATTCTATATGTTGCGTTATGGATTTGCGCCACGCAAAATTTTCTTCCTTGCAAGACATGCTTTTTGCGAAACCTATGACGATGCAACCATCAAAAAATGGCTTTGTATCTTTTATCGTCGATTTTTCACGCAACAGTTTAAACGCTCATGTCTCCCCGACGGTCCAAAGGTAGGAAGCATAGGACTTTCACCACGAGGCGACTGGCGCATGCCAAGCGATGCCTCCGCCACCCTTTGGCTAACAGAATGTGATATATTATAGTATCATCGTAAAAAGAATCAGTTATTTGTGTTTTGTGTTGGGAGTCTCTAAATATTTGGAAGCCGATTTGGTCTAATTGTCGTGCTATTGTTGATTATGTGAGGGGAAAAGTATATATTTGTGGTTAAAATAGGAAATTATGTTGAGTTGCAGAGCTACAAAAATTGACACTATAACCGATATTAATGCTGTTATAAAATCAGATAGCATCGATAATGAAATATTCATTTTTGATGACATAACGGATATTGCCAGTTCAAATAACCCTATAAAACTTGAAATGCCCATCTTTGCGGTGTGCATAAAGGGTGAAGTGAAGTTGCAAGTTAATCTAAATAATTACACCATTGTTGCTAATACTTTAGTGACGCTACTTCCTGATCACATAATTCATGGATATGAAATATCGAGTGATTTTAAAGGGCTATTTATAGGTGTAACTCCAAGCTATGGTGAAGAGGTAATGCCTGATATTCATACGCTATTGCCATTTGTGTTAAATTTCAAGGAATCGCCAGTTGTGAGTTTGACGCAAAGCGAGGTTGAGAGTATTAAAGAATTTCATGCTTTCTTATGGAAGAAAATAAAGAATGTAAATGGCTTTTATGGAAAGAAAATAATACATAATCTGCTCCAAGCATTGCTATATGAAACGCTCAATATTTATAAAATACGCAATAATTATGTGCCCCTCAAACGCTCGCGAAATGAAGAGATATTTTTCAATTTCTTTTCGCTTGTTGAGCGTGAATTTAAGGTAGCACGCTCGGTTGCATACTATGCCGATAAATTATTTATAACCCCTAAGCATCTATCTTCGGTGGTAAAGACTGTGAGTGGACGCACTGCTGGTGAATGGATTGACAATTATGTGGTGCTTGCATCAAAGGTCATGCTTCGTTCTTCGTCTCTTACGATACAAGAGATAAGCTCTGATCTTAATTTCACAAATCAATCTTTTTTTGGTAAATATTTTAAGCAACACGTAGGTGTGTCGCCAAGTGAATATCGCAAAGATGTGTTGTAAGATGTATAATATTAGAGTATTTTTGACACCAGTTACAATAATAATTAATGAAAATAATATCTAAGATAATTCTATTGTGCATTTTGAGCGTGATTCCCTTTACGCATCTTTCAGCTCAAAGTGTGAGTGAAGATAGCACCATCTATTCAAGTCTTGTTACGTGCTATCCTGGTCCTGAAATTTTTGAGCTTTATGGACACACTGCAATCCGCATTCAGCAAGGCGAAAACGACATGGCATTTAATTATGGAATGTTTAGTTTTTCAGAGCCAAATTTTGTATTTCGTTTTGTAAAAGGTGATGCAAATTACATCTTGGGTATGTATCCTTTTATGAATTTTTTGCCAAGTTACATAGAACGTGGTTCAAAAGTTGTAGAACAACTCCTTAATTTTAGTCAAGCGCAAAATCAAGAACTCCTACGGTTGTTGCTGAAAAATGCGGAGCCACAGAATCGTAGCTATCGTTATAATTACATATATGACAATTGTTCTACTCGTCCGCGCGACTTGATAGAGAAAATTGTTGGGAAGTCGCTAACCTATGCTCAGCCTAAAGATACTATTACATTTCGTCAAGAAATGGCAATATATAATGCAAATTATCCATGGCAACAGTTTGGCATTGACTTGGCGCTCGGCTCTGGGCTTGATTATGAGTTAAATTATCGTGAGCAAATGTTTGCTCCAATCGTTTTAATGCAAGCCTTTGACAGTGCAACATTTGTTGCTGATTCAGTGAGAGTGCCACTCGTCACCAAAACATTAGTCTTAAACGATGCCCCCGATTCGGGTGCTATTTTATCCCCCACGCCTTGGTATCTTAGCCCAATGGCCTTTGCAATAGTTATGCTTGCAATATCCATAGCACTCACATTGTGGGATATAAAGCGTGGAAAAGTATCAAAACTATTTGATACACTGCTATATACGCTATTTGGCGCTGCTGGTTGTGTAGTATTCTTTTTAATATTCATTTCTATTCATGCAGCTACTTCGCCTAATATGCTCGCATTCTGGCTTAACCCGTTCTGTTTCCTATTTGCAATATTAATTTGGATAAAAGCTGTAAAAAAGGTGTTGTTTTGGTTGCATTTTATTAACTTTGCGACGCTGTTGATTTTGCTTGCAGTGTGGTACTGGTTGCCACAAGCTGCAAACCTTGCATTTTTCCCGCTAATAGGGTGCTCGGTAGTGAGATCACTAAACTATATGATTATCAATAAAAGATGCGAAAAAGGAGGCAAATGAATAGATTAATCACCACGATGTTACTATCGATGGTGGCTATCTCTGCATTGTCGCAAGAGAAAAGCAATCGCCCCACTCTTGTAATAGGCATCATGATAGATCAGCTTAGGAGCGATTATCTTGAATCTCTTCAATCTCATTTTGGGCAAAATGGATTTAATCGTCTTATGCGTAATGGCGCATATTTCGAGAGTGTCGATTTTGGTGTTGCAAATCTCGATCAAGTTTCGGCTTCTGCAATAATATTTACTGGCGCTTATCCATGTATTAATGGTATTCCTTCGGAGAAAGTATATAGTAGTAAGATAAGGCTTCCCGAAAATGTGCTCACCGATGTATCTAAAATTGGCAATTTTACCAACGAGACGCTTTCGCCACAAGCATTAGCCGTTTCAACAATTGCCGATGAGCTTCGTATCGATAACGACGGGCTGGGATATGTCTATTCTATTGCGCCCGACGCTCAACAAGCCATAATCCTTGCAGGGCATGCTGGGAATAGTGCATTTTGGATTAATGATGCTACTGGGAAATGGGCTACCACGACATTCTATAAAGATGTGCCAAAGTTCATGCCATTGCGCAATTATCAAAGTCCATTATCGACACGATTAGACACTATGTCGTGGCAACCAGCATTGTCGCTCTCTGAATATCCCGAAATAAAAGCATGGCGTAAATATTATCCATTTAAGTATATATTTCCTCAAACCGACAAAGACTGTTATCGTGCATATAAAAATTCAGCTCTTGTTAATGAGGAAGTTACGTCGGTGGCTATCGATTATATTCAATCACTACGATTAGGAAAGCGAGATAACCTCGATATGCTTAACATTGCCTACACCGTTGCACCATATCAATATGGATTGGCAAATGACAACAGCGTTGAGTTGCAAGATAGCTACATCAGGCTCGACCGCCAATTAAACAAGTTATTTAGCGTTATTGATAAGAGTGTAGGGCTCAATAACACATTAATATTTGTGTCATCTACTGGCTATTTCAATGAAACCACCAAAGATGCCGCTAAATTTAACATACCCACAGGCGAATTTTCACCTAAAAGAGCCGTATCGTTACTCAATATGTACCTTATGGCAGTTTATGGCAATGGAGAATGGGTGCAAGACTATCACAATCGTCAATTTTTCCTAAATAGGAAATTGATAAAGGATAAAAGTATTGACCTTCAAGAAATTAGGTCAAAAGCAAGTATCCTTTTACGCCAAGTAAGTGGAATCAGTGATGCCTACACACTCGATGAGGTAAACAATCCTACAAGCGACTCAGCACGCAGGCTAAAACATGCTACAACGGCAATATATGCTGGTGACATTCTCGTTGAGATTAATCCCGGCTGGGAAATTACCGAAACACAAAGCACTCAAAATAAGGTAAAGCAAGTGCGTAATAATATGATTAATGCGCCTGCATTTATCCTTGCTCCTGATATTAAACCTCAAAAAATATCTTCGGTTGTTGATGCTACTTTTTTAGCACCAACCGTTTCGCGATTACTTCGTATTCGCTCGCCCAATGCGGCACAGGCAATGCCTATCTCTTTATAATAATGTAAAATAGTCGATATTTACGACAAAATAATTAACTTTGTGGTTGAATTTGAATGAATTGACCGCATTACAACGTAAAAATATTATATCAATATAACTTATGGGAATTAATGATTTTCTAAAATCTATGTTCGGTAACAAGTCGCAACGTGACGTGAAAGAGTTGCAACCTATTGTCGAAAAGATAATTGCAATTTATCCTTCGTTGGAATCTATTTCAAACGACGAATTACGTGCTAAAATCGTTGATGTTCGCCTACGATTGAAAAATTGTGTGGCTCCTCAACGTAAAAAAATTGAAGAATTAAAAGTAGAACTTGAAGCTCTCGAATACGATAAGCGTGAACCACTATGGGACGAAATCGATAAAATCGACAAAGAAATATTAAGCAAATTAGAAGAGGAACTCGAAATTGTTCTTCCCGAAGTATTTGCAGTAGTTAAAGAGACTGCAAAGCGTTTCAAAGATAATGCTACAATAGAAGTTACAGCTAATGAATTTGACCGCAATCTTGCTGCTAAAGGCAAAGATTTTGTGTCGATTCAAGGCGATAAAGCCGTTTATCTCAATCACTGGAGAGCTGGGGGTAACGACGTTGTGTGGGACATGGTACACTACGATGTACAGCTGGTCGGTGGTATTGTCCTTCATCGTGGTAAAATCGCTGAGATGGCTACTGGTGAGGGTAAAACTCTTGTTGCAACACTTCCTGTATTCCTTAATGCTCTCACGGGTAATGGGGTGCATGTCGTAACTGTGAACGACTATCTTGCAAAACGTGACTCGGAATGGATGGGACCACTATATATGTTTCACGGACTCTCTGTCGATTGCATAGATAAAACACAACCTAATTCATCGGAGCGTCGCGACGCTTACAATGCCGACATCACGTTTGGTACAAATAATGAATTTGGTTTTGACTACTTGCGCGATAATATGGCGACTTCGCCTCTTGACTTGGTGCAACGCAAGCATAATTATACAATTGTCGATGAGGTCGACTCTGTATTGATTGATGATGCTCGTACACCATTGATTATTTCGGGTCCTGTGCCTAAGGGCGACGACCAATTATTTATTGAGTTTCGTCCTAATGTTGAAAAGGTTGTCAACGCTCAGCGTAAATTGGTAACCGAGCTACTTGCCGATGCTAAGTCAAAAATGACATCCGACGATAAAGAGGTGCGCAAAGAGGGTACTCTATCACTATATCGTGCTTACAAAGGATTGCCTAAGAGTGGTGCGCTAATAAAATATTTAAGTCAAGATGGGGTTAAACCTCAAATGATGGAAACGGAGTCGCACTATATGCAAGATAATAGTCGTGAAATGTTTATAGTGACCGACCCTTTGTATTTTGTGATTGATGAAAAAAACAATAGTGTTGAGCTTACCGATAAAGGTATTGATATTCTTACTGGAAATACCGATGACCCACTATTCTTCGTACTTCCCGATATTGCATCGCAACTTTCAGAACTCGAAATAAAAGGGCTTACACCCGACGAATTACAAGCTCAAAAAGATGATTTAATGCAAGCCTATGCCATTAAAGCAGAACGCGTGCACACCGTCAACCAGCTATTTAAGGCCTATACGCTTTTCGCACTCAACACCGAATATGTTGTAGATGACAACAAAGTGAAAATTGTTGATGAGCAGACTGGACGTATCATGGAAGGTCGTCGTTATAGCGACGGTCTTCACCAAGCTATCGAAGCCAAAGAGGGCGTAAAAGTAGAAGCTGCTACGCAGACGTTTGCTACAATAACGTTGCAAAACTACTTCCGCATGTACCATAAACTTTCGGGTATGACTGGTACTGCTGAAACTGAAGCCGGTGAGCTTTGGGATATTTACAAATTAGATGTTGTAACTATTCCTACCAATCGTCCGATTAGCCGTGTCGATTCTAACGATAGAGTATATAAGACCAAAAAAGAAAAATATAATGCGGTAATTGATGAAATTCAGAAGATGGTAGATGCTGGTCGCCCAGTATTAGTGGGTACTACTTCGGTTGAAATCTCTGAATTATTAAGCCGTATGCTACTTATGCGCAAAATTCCGCATAATGTCCTTAATGCTAAGCTACACCAGCGTGAAGCCGACATTGTAGCCCAAGCGGGTAAGACAGGCACTGTGACTATTGCTACTAATATGGCTGGTCGTGGTACCGATATAAAGTTGACTCAAGAGGTTAGAGAAGCTGGTGGACTTGCAATTATCGGTACTGAGCGCCATGAGTCGCGTCGCGTTGACCGTCAGTTACGTGGTCGTGCTGGTCGTCAAGGCGATCCAGGATCTTCTGTATTCTACGTCTCTTTTGAAGACACTGTTATGCGTCTTTTTGCTACCGATAGAGTTGTGAAAATGCTCGACCGTCTTGGCCTTAAAGAGGGTGAGATGATTGAAGCAAACATGGTAACTAAGTCAATAGAAAATGCTCAAAAACGTGTTGAAGAAAATAACTTCGGTATTCGTAAGCATCTTCTTGAATATGATGATGTTATGAATGCTCAACGTAATGTCGTTTACACAAAACGCCACCATGCACTCATGGGAGAACGTATTGGTATCGATATTATGAACATGCTCTATGACAGCGTTGAAAATATAATATCATCTTATAGCAGTCAAGACGATTATCCCGAAATGGCTCTTAATGTTTCAAAGACTTTCGCAATCGAGATGCCTTTTGATGAAATGGCATATCGCAAAATGCGTACCGAAGACATGACTGATAGCCTTTATAAATCGGTAATCACGGCATTCAAACGCAAGAGCGAACGAATGGCAGAAGTGGCCAATCCTATTATCAAGCAAATAGTTGAAGAGCGTAACGGGAAAGGACTTATTCGTGTCCCTATTACTGATGGCAAACGCGTATTTGGAATCACTGTCGATATTGACGAGGCTTACGAATCGCAATGCAAATCTATTTCAAAAGCATGGCAAAAGTCTATCCTTCTTATGGGTATCGACGAGGCTTGGAAAGAACACTTACGAGAACTCGACCAATTACGCCAATCTTCGCAAAACGCAAGCTATGAGCAGAAGGATCCGCTATTGATTTATAAACTCGAATCATTCAATCTGTTCAAAGACATGATGAACACGATGAATGGAAAGACTATTGCTACTCTTATGCGTGGGCAAATCCCAGTACAAGAAGCTGCACCAGTGCAGCCAGCTGCACCCGAAATGCGCCAAGATTACAGCCGTTATAGCACTCGAAAAGAGCAATATCCGGGCGAAAACGCACAGCGCGCAGCGGCATCACAGCAACAAGGCGAGCAACAGCGTCGCGAGCCAATAAAGGTAGGGCCTAAAGTTGGCCGTAACGATCCATGTCCTTGTGGAAGTGGTAAAAAATTCAAAAACTGTCACGGTCGCGAAGTATAACACAAACTCAAAATAATCAAGCGAGGCTATTCAAAAGTTTTAAAAACTTCCGAATAGCCTCATTTTTTAGTGTTACAATTATTGAACTTATGTTAGCATATATAAAATCTTTACAAACAGAGTAAAATATACGTTAAAGTATAGGATAAATAATTATATTTGTAATTCATATTTTATGAAAAGTGAAAGACAATTGAAAGAACAACTAATTATTAACTATTAATATCAAAATTATGAACATGAAAACTACTTTTAGACATGCTCTCATTTTTGTTATGGCTATCTTTATGTGTAGCGTAACAATTAATGCAGCAACTATTTACGTAGATGGTATCAAGTACACTACTTCAGGAGCGAAAGCTACTGTTGCTAAGTACGATGCTAAAACTGGTGGCGAATACAAGGGCGTTATTGTTATTCCAGAAACTATTACATCGGCTGGTAAAACCTACACCGTAACTGGTACTGGAGCTAATTCTTTTGTTAATTGTATTGAAGTTACAAATGTAACACTTCCTAATACTTGCGTCTCTATTGGGCGTAATTCTTTTAAGGGGTGTGCTGCAATGACTAATTTCCCAATGCCAGCTACTGCTACTTCAATTGGTCAAGGTGCTTTTGATGGTTGCGCTTTAATTACTGAAGCATTTATACCTTCGGGTTGCACAGCAAAGATTCCTATGATTAAAGATGAATTCAACGGTTGTACAAGTTTAAAGAAATTCACTATTCAAGATAGTGAAGAGGAAATCGTTTTTGCTCCCGAAATGTTTGGAGCCGTAAAGCCTCCTATTGAAGATTTGTATATTGGACGTAATATTTCTAGCAAATACAAACCTGGTTTTGCTGGAATGTCTACAATCAAGAAACTTGTTATTGGCGATAAAGTAACCACTATTAGTGCTGGTGCTTTTGCTAATATATCAGAATTGATAGACCTTACTATTGGTAACGGAGTAACAACTATGGAAGCAAGTGCTTTCGCTAATTGTTCTAAACTTACATCGGTTATGATTCCTGTTGGAATTACTGCTATCCCAAGTCAAGCATTCTCTGGCTGTAGAAGTTTGAAAGATGCTAAAATGAGTGGAAACGTTACATCAATTGGTGCTTATGCTTTCAACGCTTGCCCTCTTGAATTAAACGGCTTCCCTATGGGTGTCCAAACTATTGGCGCAAAAGCTTTCTATAAAGGTGCGATTGCTACAACTCTAACACTACCTGAAGGACTTACTTCTATTGGTGAAAAAGCATTCTTTGGTTGTAACCTTAAAAACATTGAAATACCTGCATCAGTTACTTCTATTGGTGAAGCTGCATTTGGAACTGTTAATGCAACAAGCATAAAAGTTGCTACAGCTAATACAGTTTACAAGTCAACAGACGATATTCTTTACACTGTCGACGGTAAAGCTATCATTGCTATTGCTCCTGCTTCAGCTACATTAGTTGCCTTAAAGAATTTCACAAATGCTACTGTTGAGACGGTTATGCAATATGGCTTGGCTTTAGCTCCTTTTGAAAAAATTGAGTTAGCTAATCTTAAATCAATTGAGGAACATGCTTTCTTTGCTACTCCTAATTTGAGTACTTTTACTGTAAATGGCGCAACAAGTCTTGGAACTTATGCTTTTGAAAATTCTGGCGTTAAGACAATTACTATTGGTGAGGGTATAAGAACTATTCAGAGCTATTTTGCTCAAGGTTGTTCAAATCTTACTTCAGTAACACTTCCTAAATCTCTTAACGTGATTATGCTTAATGCGTTTAAGGATTGTTCTGCTCTTAA
The DNA here is from genome assembly GCA_036661515.1 of Muribaculaceae bacterium. Taxonomy (GTDB): domain Bacteria; phylum Bacteroidota; class Bacteroidia; order Bacteroidales; family Muribaculaceae; genus HGM05232. The sequence goes on from JAVWYO010000057.1 coordinate 11,100, forward strand.
GAGCATTATCTTTGAACACGCTGTTAACTATATCGAAGCTGGTGCTATTCCTTCAACTATCGAAGAAATAACTTGTAAGAATATAAATGTTCCTATCATTAGCGGTGATTTATTTAACGAAGCTATGAGTACCGTTAAATGTAAGGTAGCAGAAAGTGCTGTCGCAGACTATAAAGCTGCTGCTGGTTGGAAATTCCTTAATATTATTGGTGATCCTTCTATTACTGGTAAAAAACAAGAATTAGGTTGCCCTACAGGTCTTTATTTTGCTACAAAAGCAGGTGAACTAAAATACTTAGATGCTCAAGGCAATATTCAAGATACTGGTATTCCTTCAGGACTTCATGCTTTTCAACTTGGTGCTGCTCATAATCGCATTTATGTTGGTTATGCTGGTGATAAATTCACATATCAAGACCCTAAAGACACACAAGGAGATGGCGAATTATTCTATCTAAATAAGAGTGGTGATTCTTTCTATCGTGTTACGTTAGTATCTAATATTGGTTACAACGCTTTTGAAGATGTTTTCTCAATGTCTGTTGATGCTCCTGCTCATAAGCTCCTTGTTGCCGACCGTAACGTTGGTATTCACTTGATTGACACAGAAACTCCTGGATTATATGGCCAACAACCTTTCTTAACTCAAAATGATTGGCTTTCATATTATAATAAAGGTATTACTTGGGGTGCAATCGGTTGTGGTATGATAAGAGATAGCAAAAATGTATATTGGATGGGTAAAAAATTCAATGGTAGTGGTATATTCCGTTTCAAAGAAACTGATATTTATCCCGAAAAGAATTACCCTGCTGACATTCCTTATCCTGTGCTATTTGAAGGCGTTTCTATGACTACTTTCTACATTGATGAAGAGAATGGATTCCTTTATGCTTATCTTCAAATGCCTGCATCAAACGACAAGACTTCTGTCCCTGGTATATATCGTTTCTCTCTTGCTGATATTGAGGCTAATCAAGCCCAAACATCTTTTGCTGTTCATGGAACACTTATCGATGATTCTCCTGTTAAGAAAGAAGGTTCTTCTCCAAATGAATTAACTGGTATCACTCAAATTAGTGGTAATGGTGAAAATATTTATTGGGCATATATTGCTCCTGCTGCTGGTGATACCGAAATTATTGGTGCAAAACCTCTTGATGAGACAAATCCTCTACACAAGAGTGGTATTAAGACAATTTCTGCTAAAGGTGGTGAAGTCACTGTAAGCTATGCTGTTAAAGACGTTGAAGCTTATGGAGTAGTAGCTGCTAAATATACAAAACCTGCTGGCGTTGAAGATAATGTTTCTGATAAAGTTCAAACTAAGTGCATCGTAAAAGGCTCACAAGTTGACGTTAATGCCGATGCTAAAGTAAGAATCATATCAATAAACGGTTCTATCTGTGGCGAAACTATGATTTCAGGTAATGGAACTGTTTCTGTTGCTAATCTTTCTAAAGGTATGTATTTAATACATGTAATGTACACCGATGGCTCTGCCGAAGTTGTAAAAGTTATTAGATAACATTTTCGATTTTCGATAATAAAAAAATGAGGCATTTCCTTTCGGGGAGATGTCTCATTTTCTTTATATTAGTTCTAATCTTAGCGGGGACGTTGACTTTTGGGAAGTTTTGCCACTACTTGAGCGTAGGAATGGTCAATGAG
>JAVWYO010000058.1:0-12345 GCA_036661515.1 Muribaculaceae bacterium
ACACTTCGTTAATAAAAAAGGCGTATAATGCACTCAAACTGCATTATACGCCTTTTTTATTATGTGTGATATGATTTTTATTCCTTTATTTTCGCAATTTTACGAATCCTCATTGGAATTTCAATGTTATTGCTCATCTTACTAAATTCTTCAGCTCCCACACCAATAGCAAATACAGGTACAGGATTACCCGTGTGCGACGATGTAGTCCACCCAAAACCAGTGTTACGGTCAAGAATTTCAAATAATTCTTCAACAAATTCATTAAATGAGCTGTAGAGTGTCTTTTTATCTTTGCTTTCATGTTTCTTGAAAGTCTTATCAAATTCTTCCATTAAGTCTTTGTCTTGCTTTTCAGAAACAGGGATTACGTTATAAAGTCCAAAATTCTTAGTTAGATACTCTTTCATTTCACTCCATTCCACGTCAGTTCCTTCTTTTAGTTTCTTATGGCACATATTAGAGAATGTTTCTTTTGAAACACGCTGATAATCAATGTCGCTCATGTCAACTTTCTTAGGACCATGTTCAACACCAACAGACATACCACCTGTGTCGTGGTCAGCAGTAATTATAATTAGAGTTTCCTTTGGGTGCTTTAGGTAGAAATTATAAGCTTCTGCAATTGCTTCATTGAAGTTTAAAATCTCTTTGATAACAGTTGCGCCATCGTTTGCATGAGCAGCATAGTCAATATTACCCCCTTCAATCATAGCAAAAAAGGCTTTTGGCGATGTGCGTTGTAAATGATTAATTGTGTAACGCGTAATTTCGGGCAACGTTAATGCACCAGGAATGGAATCGATAGTAAAACCAATCTGAGATGCCGACGCACGCGAATCTTCGTTAAGAAGAATTATTTTATTTTTGTTGTTAGCTTTTGCCATCTCCTTAGCTCCATGCACGATTGTGTAACCGCTATCTACAAGCGTCTTCATTAGATTGGTAGCTTTTCCATCTTTATCTTTTAAGCCCCGTAAAAGAGAACCAGCGAAGAATCCATATCCACTTGCAGCCATATCTTTCCCTATATTGTAGAACATACTACGATGAGGTTGGTGAGCATAGAATGCAGCAGGAGTAGCGTCATCGGGCGGTACAGATGTTGAAATAGCTATTCCGTAGCCCATCTTTTTCAATTGAGCAGCAATGCTCGTAACATTAGTAGAATCGGGCAACATTCCGAGCATTCCGTTGTCGGTTTTATGTCCAGTAGATAAAGCAGTGCCAGCAGCAGCAGAATCTGTAATAGGGCTATTATGGGAATATGTTATTGCAGCAGATGTTACTGGAAACTGCATCATCAGCAGATGCTCTTTGTTTCCAAGAACAGTGCGATTATAGGTCTCAGCAGAGAGAATGTGCCCCATACCCATACCATCGCCAATGAAGAAAAAGATATACTTCGGAGTGTTGGCAAAAGTGCTAAGCGAAAGTGCTAAGCAAGTGATGAAAGTTAATATACGTGATGTCATATATATAAAAAATTTAGTTATCATTATTGAATTTAAGCATCTGCTCAATAAGTTCTCGGCTATTGGCAAGGCGAGGAATTTTTCGTTGTCCTCCGAGCTTCCCTGTGCTACTAAGCCAGTCATCAAAAAGCCCCTTACGAGCCTCTACGATAGAAAGCGAATCAAGAAATATACCCTTATAACGCTTAGCCTCATAATCGGAATTTACATTTTGAAGTTCCTCATCGAGCATCGTTGCAAAGTTAGAAATATTATGTGGAGTATCAACAAATTCGATTAGCCATTGATGATGTCCACGCGCATTGTCACTGGCATAGACAGGAGCGGCAGTGTAGTTAAGGACTTCGACCCCGCATTTTGAAGAAACTCGTGCAATAGCTTCATCGGCATTGTGCACCATTAGTTCTTCGCCAAAGGCATTAATAAAATGCTTAGTACGGCCGATTATACGAATTTTTACAGGGTTAGTTTGCTCAATTCTCACAGTGTCGCCAATAGAATATCTCCACAAACCATTGTTAGCCGTAATTATTAGGGCATAAGTCTTTCCACGCTCTACTTCCCACAGTGGTATTGCATGTGGATTGGTATTATCAATTTCATCTAACGGAACAAATTCAAAGAACACTCCCAAGTCGAGCAACAGAAGCATTGCATTTGTATCAAGTGATGATTGTACCGCAAAGAATCCTTCAGAGGCATTATATGTTTCAATATAGTGCATCTTTGAGTTATCACATATATGAGAATATTGCTCACGATAAGGGGTAAAACTTATTCCGCCATGAAAAAAGACTTCGAGGTTTTTCCACACATCGTTAATACAATCTTTGTGCTCGCTCTTTAATATCTCTTTTATCACCGTTAGGAACCACGATGGGACACCCGAAATATTCGTAACATTTTGTGAACGACTGGCATTAACAAGTGCTGGCAACTTCTTTTCCCAATCGGGCATCAAAGCAACCTCTTTACTTGGCACTCTCACAAGATTGACGAGCGGATTTATATTATTTATTAAGTTGGCCGATAAATCGCCAACACACACCCCACCAGGAGCAAGGATTTCAGTAGCAAAGCTCCCACCTAATATAAATCCTTTTCCCGAAAACATGCGACTTGCAGGATTGATATTGAAATAGTGAGCTACTGTGTCAAAACCTCCTTGATAATGACATTTAGAAAATGACTCTTTACTGATGGGAATATATTTACTTTTTCCAGCAGTGCCCGAAGATTGTGCAAAATTTTTAATGACACCCCGCCACAATATATCAGGCTCTCCAGCCAACATACGCATAATACTTGGCTGTAAATCATCGTAGTTATGAATAGGGACACGTTGAGAAAATGACTCATAGGAATTGATTGATGCAAAATCATATTTTGTACCAAATTCAGTGCTTGTAGCTGTTGCTAAAAGGCTTTGGAGTTGCTGACGCTGCATGATGTCACCATAATCGGCATATCTTTCAGCTATCTTGACCCGTTTCATAAATAGAGGTCGGACAATTTTCGTGAAATCCATATTCTTATATTTTACAACTCTCATTAATGAATATTCAAAGGTAACTTAAAAAACAGTTTCTGTTAAATAAATCACCTATATTTTTATCCTTTGAAAGATAAAATCGAAGTGAATAATCCATATTTGTAAACAAAAGATAAACTTATTATAAAATAAATTGTATTTTTGTAACAAAGAATAATATGTAATAATTTAATTCAAACAATATGATAACAAACAAGCTAAAGACAATCCTACTGGTGATAGTTGCTACGGTAACTATCACATTTACATCTTGTGATATAGACAACCCTATTCCTTATGACCCACCAGCAATAATTGGCACATGGGAACTTGCTTATGATAATATAGGCCCTATCGACCCAGGTTCAGCTTATGTTACAAAATTTGCATTTTACTTTGACGGCACTGGCTCATTTGGATTTTTTAATAAGCTTGGCTTCTGGGAAAATAGTCCGTTCGCATGGAATTTACCATATGGTGGCTATGTGTCGATGACATATAATGACGGATACGTTGAAAGAGAATATTATAGGTTTGTCAACGGCTATCTGGAAATAAGTGCAACAAGTAGTTTCTATAAATATACAGGATATCGTTCAGTACCTCGTTCCACAAAATAATTATTGCAATCGCATAATCGACAAAGCCATCTCAAAGAATATCTGAGATGGCTTTGCTATAATATATCTAACATTTAGGTTCTCCAGAACCATTTAATTTTTGTGAAAAACATTGTTACTAATACTGCACATGTTGTGAGGATTACACCTTGCAAGAATCCCATTACAGGCGAAATATGGAATATTCCAAGTAGCGAATAAAGCCCTAATATATTTAGTAGTGGCATTAGCAATAAATCGCCAGCGACATAAGCTATCATAGGATTTTGTCCCGACATTACAAGAAAAGATGTACTGCGAGTGCACTTAAAATAATCGCATACGACACTAAAGAATATTAGAGCATAAAACGATAATCCAGCGGTGGTAAAAAGATAGCTGAAATTAACAGGATCTTTCTTTATTCCTCCTTCAAATGGCTCAATAAATAATCCTAAGAATAACATAAATGCTCCAGCAATAAAAAGATTTCGCCATAATAAAGAGATTCCTTTACTCTTGCGAAGTGACGCGTATCCTATTACTACAAGTATTGCCGAGATAATCATATTTAGCACTAAATAACGCATATACAAGCAGTAAAGATTACTAATAATAATTGCAAGCGTTATCACAATCATCGTATAAGCTATATTATTACAATTCTTGGGGCTTTTGGAACTACTTGTCATAGCGTTAAGCAGAAATTCACCAGCAAAGCTACCTGGAATTATAATGAATAGATATTTAAGATAATTGAAGTTATAAAACCACGTTAGAGGATTAAACGTGGCAACAGATGCTGCCCACGACTCACTAATAGTGGAAGATAGCATAATTGCCATGAGTAACATTAAAATAACAATACGTGCTTTCCAATTCTTGTATGTAAAAATATATAATATCGACCCAAATAATGCCATGTTGGCAAGAATAAGTATTATGATATTGCTTGTGTGAATATTAAACTTCACGCCACCAGCATAATTAGTTGTAAGCATTAAAGTTATGCCTACCGCTATTGCTCCCAACTTCACAGCCCAATCGCCCCATTGAGGCATTTTAAATGGCAATCGCATGAATGTGGGAAATAGTAATGCAAAACATAATATAGCTAATAGCCAAGAACTCATATCCTGTGGTGCACTAAGCATATAAGGATAGAAATGCTGAATGAATATTGCAAAATATGTGAGTAGTGCAGTGCGTATAATGGCATCAAATGTGAGTCTTAGTTTTGAAACACCCTTCGCCAATTTCTTACCAATAGAGAACGGAAATGCTGCACCCATTGCAAAAAGGAATGAAGGGAAAACCATATCTACCCATGTTAATCCCGGAATACCTGGATTAAAAAGATGTTCGGGTGGAGGAGTCTGCGCATGATACATCCATGCAGGTAAGATTCCACCTACAATGGTTGCCGAAAGCACCATCGTAATAATGGCGTATCCTCGTAGCGCATCTAAAGAATAAGCCCTATCGTTCATAATGCGCCTCCATCTTTCATTCCTTTTTCAACCTCTTTCCATAATTTTTTATTTATAATATGGACGATGTCAAATACCATTAGTCCGTCGGAGTCCTTTAGATTTTGAGAAATAGCAGCAGGAAGTTTTGATGGGTTATCATAGAATTGATCAACTAATATGCCTCCCATAAATTTATTATTGCCCAAAATTCTTTTTAGATTTTGACAAGATCCCTCTACACAATACCAAGAACCCTTTTGCGCTTGGCTGTCGGTTTCATTCCAAATACTGCGATTGTTTTTCTTATATTCTTTTATAGTAATATCGGTATAATAATTACCCGTTGCATATAAATCAATAAGCTCAGCATATCCAGTATTTTTGTAATTAGGTGTAGCCCAATCATATTCTTTTGATGGATCATATTTATTACTGGCAAAGTTAACACCAACTTCATAATATGATGGATACCATGCTCCTGTGTAGGTCCCAAAAGACACTTTGTCATTAGCTCTCTTCACCTCTTTGCGCGCCAAAGCCATAAAATCAGATATTACAGTTGTACGCCACTCAATCCATTGATTAAACAATTTACCTCTTACTGGCACATATTTGTCGTTCGCTGTCTTTTTCCATGTCAATATATCGGAAGGGAAATTCTCAACTTTACTGCCTATATATTTTTCAAATGTAGTGCGTGAAAGATTTGAAAAATCAGCACTAATGCCATCATAGCGCACGCGGTCGAGCATAAGCCCATCAATATTAGGATATTTTGTTACGATTTCCTTCATTATATTCAATATGTGCGTACGATATTCTTCATTAAGCGGATTTATCATTGCTCCATATTTGGCTTTCTCTTCTGTTATTGGGATAATCCCTTTTTCGGGATTATAAACCATACTTGTCCAATCGGAATGACCATTATACACCAATCCCCTATCATAATAATTGTGCCCAGCACAGAATACATTCATCGACGCATGTACTTCTAATCCAAGTTCATGACCCTTTTTAATAAAATATCCTATATAATCAAAATCGGGGCGTTTGTCACCTCGCCATTCACGCATGCGAGGAGAATAGTTGCTATCATAAAGCACTTCGCCAGTGATAGGAAGAACATCGACAATTGCATGTGTAAAACCTATTTCTTTTATCTTTTTTAGATAAAAATCAATACTATCAGTATTGCTAAAACGTTTAAAATTTGCCTCTGCATCAAACCACATTAGTGCTGGCTTTTGGGGCGCTATATTATTTTTAGCTAATAAGCTGAACGAAAAGATGGATAGCACGATAAAACATAGTATCGTGGTGGTTGTCTTGATTGATTTCATTATTTTAGAGGTATTTATTGTTTAATTATAGCTTTAAATGGAGATGCAGGAATTTGTGCATTATTACACAGGGTGCCTGCTTTAAAATTTCGATAGCAATATCTAACTTCAACTGGATTTTTCACATTATCATTCCACACTTTTACTTTGGGCGTGCCATTTAATATTTCGGCGTTTGCATCAACAAATTTTCCGTCAGCACCTGCAATTTCAAAGCCTATTATCGATTCATTCTCTGGAATAAGTCCATTATCGCCATAGCAAAATTCTACTTCAACTATCCCATTTTCTTTAACCTTGCAATCTTTATATATAGGACCCGAATATTGTATTCCTTTGTGATTATAAGCATTTGCTAAAGCCCAATATGCTAAACGTTCTCCTACTTTTATTTTATACGGAGGATGTATAAATTTTATGCTTCCTGCATCGCCAGTCGTCACCATTCCTAAATTAGGCAATGAGTTCATCAATTCTAATTGCACTTGACGAAAATCAGCCCAATCGGTCTTGTCACACCCTGCCGACTGCCAAGGAGCAATCTGCACATAATAGAACGGTAAATCTTTATTATTGAAAAAAGTGCGCCATTCCTTTACCATAGCAGGGAATAGCTTGCGATATAATTCAGGGTTGGGCGAATTAGCCTCTCCTTGATACCATATCACGCCCTTTATAGGAAACCCTTTCCAAGGATTAACCATTGCATTATACAACAACGTGGGCGTTCCTGCAACCCAGCCAAACTCTTTTTTACTGACATCAGGCAATTCCACATCTTTGAACGACGATAAGGTTTCCTGCGACATCCATGCTTCAATTTTAGAAGCACTCCAAGCACATTGTATAAGCCCAACAGGCACATCAAGTGTGCGTTGCAAAATGTCGCCAAAGAAAAATCCCGCTGCACTAAAATCGGCTATAACATTGCTCGATGCTTCAGCCCAACACCCCTCGATACCATCATCTTTGAGAGTTGTACTCCAAGCATTTTTTACAGTAAATAACCTTAACTGGCGCTTAGTATTAGCAGTAGCTATATATTTCTGCGAATCAAATACTGGCTGCCCACGAAATCCTTTTACTGGCATCTCCATGTTTGATTGACCAGAGCAGAACCACACCTCGCCAATCAAGATATTGGATAAAACTAATTTCGTGCCATCATCAAAACTTATATTATAAGGACCACCAGCAACTGGTGTTGGGATAGACATTGTCCATTTACCCATCTTATTTGCTTGTGTCGTACTCTTTTTATTCGACCAAGAAGAGGTACAAGTTATTTTCTTCCCAGCAGAAGATGTACCAAAAAATTGGACATTAGAATTTTGCTGAAGAACCATGTTATCACCAAAAATAGATGATAGTTTCACTTCACCCGTTAGATGCACGGGAAATAGTAATAAAATAGATAATACGACGCTTGATATTATTTTCATGATGATAAATTATTATTTTTTTACTTCTTAATTTCTTGTTTATATATGTTCCCAAAACGATCGGTAACTCTCACTTCTATTTTTGCATTCTTATTTAGAGGCGTAGCGCGAAACATGTGTTCGTTTTTCACTGGAGCAATCCAAGAATATTTGACTTTGGCAGGATCGGCACATAACGCAGCAGCAAATGGATCAAATCCTATAAACTTAGTCATTTCCCCTTTCAGCTTTCCATCTTCAAACCATTCAACTTTCCATTTATCGTCATAGTTCCACACATTAGCTATTATGTCGTTAGGAAATTCAGAACTCGCGTTAATATCATATACACGCATCTGATAATCACGACCATGACCTTGTCCTTTATAATGATATTGCACATTGCTACCATCGACCTCATAAACAGCATACCCTCTTGGCGCACCATCAAGGCACACATCGAGCTGCCACCAAGTACCACAAATCGACGCAGTGTTATGCTCCATTAATCTATCAGAGAAACACATATTGATATTATAGTGCATGTGACCAGTAATCATGTGCGTATCATATTTTTTTAGCAAATCATGTATCGCTCCAGCATTTACCGTTTGGTCGGCAATAGCTCCATAATTATATTCAAATGGTTGTTGTTTAGCCGTAAGTTGCGATGGAATGTGCATAACAAAGAATAGAAGAGAACCATCTTTCACGTTTTCCAAATCCTGTTCTAACCAGTGAAACGTAGTCTCATCAATATATCCCATATAGAAATATTCGCGACCTATAAAAAAATTATTATCAACCACAATATAGTGCGCATTACCTTTATTGAAAGAATAATATGTGGGACCAAAATAGCTTTCAAAAGTGTGAGTAGAAGTTTCATTACTTCGCCCATAGTAATCCATATCATGATTACCGATAGCACGATATATAGGAATATTCAAAGGCAACACTCTTTTTAGATATTCAGGAAAAAGTTGAGGACTATCACCAACAATGTCACCACAATCAAGACCAAACACATCATTACCACTATATTGCTTCATATATTCCTTACAATCGGCTACAACAGTGCTATATTGATTTAAATCGCTAACACTTGTAACCTGCACATCGGCTTGAACAACGACAGTGTGCTTCAAATCAGACTTTGCATTTTTAGTTAACTCAAAATTATATATAGTCGTTGCAGCATCAATATTCTTATAGAATTGAGGTATCGTAGAATTTATATCGGTTAAGTATCCAGCAGGGGTTGATATATATATAAATTTCGCTTCAGGGCTTTTCAAAATAGAATACGACCCAAAGCTATTTGTTTTCACGCACGAATAGCCATCAGTAACAACGACACCAGCTATTCCACTACCTTTCGATGAAACCGTCCCAGTTAAATAAGTCTGAGCAGAAACGCCCAGACTTATAACCAAGAATATAAGCACTATTAAATTTTTAGCACAAAAAATTAAATTCCGCATAATATTATTTCTTTTCTAAAGAAGTCAAATATTTATCAATACCCTCTTTCAACGCATTCCAATAATCGAAATTCTTCACATGAATCATATCGAATACAAAATATCCATCACCCGCATTAATACAAGCATCTACCGTCTTCAATAAAATATTTGAGAAATCTTTAGTTGAAATTAATATTATTAGTTTATTATATACACGTTATTTATCCCAATACTTTTCGATTTCTTCGAGGCTTTTGCCTGATGTTTCGGGTACATATTTCCACATTATGAAAATATATGGAAGACACATTACCGCAAACAAAATGAATGTTCCGGCTGGTGTTAATGTCTCAAGAAGCCATGGCGTTAACTGTCCGATAAGGAATGTTCCTATCCATAAAGCAAATCCTGCTATCGACATTGCTAATCCGCGTACTTTGGTAGGATACATCTCTGAAAGTAGTACCCACACAACTGCGCATATCGAAATGGCACATGAGAAAATGTAAAACAAGAAAAATACTAATAAGAATGTACTTGAAATTCCAAGTGCCTCTCCCTTTATGAAATAGAAAGCTATTAAGAGAAGTGATAAAATCATACCCGATACTCCATAGTAAACAAGCATCTTACGCCCTACTCTATCGATAATAAACATGGCAAGAACGGCTGTTAACATATTTACAGCGCCAATAAGCACTTGATAATAAAGTGAATCACCACCCGACAATCCAGCATCTTCAAAAATCTTTGGTCCATAATATAACACTGCATTTACTCCCATGAATTGACCTAAGATTGCTATGAATACACCTATTATAACGGCTCTAAATATTCCAGGCTTAAGTAGTAATCTCCAATCAGATTTACCATCAGATTTGCTAACCGATTCTGTTGCTGCTACTTGACTTTTAACCTCAGTATCAGAACAATATATATTACTAAAAATACCAGTTGCCTCTGCTATTCTGTTTTTAGAGACTAACCAACGTGGACTCTCTGGTATAAAGAAGATTATTATGAAAAATACTATTGCAGGCAATGACTCCATTGCAAGCATGCCTCGCCATGCCTCTGAAATAAACACTTTATCAAAAAATGGAATACTTAGAGAGTCTACCGAGAGTGAAAAATTAAGCAATTGATAATTTACCAAATAAGCTCCAACAAACCCCATTGTGATTGCAAGTTGATAAAGCGATACTAAGCTTCCTCTATATTTTGCTACTGCAAGTTCGGAAATATATAGTGGGCATATTATAGATGCAACACCAATACCAACACCTCCTACTATACGATATAGCACAAGTTCATTAAACGTTTGACTTATTGCACAACCAAAACCCGAAATTGAGAATAGAACTGCGGCAAGTAACATTGTCTTTTTTCTACCAATAGAATCGCTTAATGCACCAGCAAAGACTACTCCTCCTATTGAACCAGCCAATGCACACCCCACGTACCAACCAAGCTGTATAGAGTTGAGCCCAAATTGTACTTTTACACTACTTATTGTACCCGAGATAACTGCTGTGTCGTATCCAAAAAGGAATCCACCAATAGCAGCAACCACCGATAAAAATATTACATAGCCTAAATTTATTGTTGATTTCATTATATTAGCATGTTATTTAATTTGAAAATATTCTTTATATCTATCATAAAGATGACCAGCTTGCAAATATGCCGATTGAGGACTCATAAAATGAGAAAACTCAAAAGTGATTCCTTTATCATATCCAGCACGCTTTGCAGCTTCCAATTTCATCCTTAACTTGTCGAACTTGATTGGGAAAAATTTAATTGGCATGTCGCGGTCAAAGCTCTCGGCATTTGTCCAGCATTCCATATTATATTTATCGGCAAGACGCTTATTTACTTCAAAGAAAGCATCTAACTCATCGTAGTCGATATGTCCATCTTGAAATGCACAAGCATCTACCACATCATGAATTCCAGCAAATATTTCGCCCCATTCTCTTTCATGCTCTTGAACCGACACAGCATCGACTTTGTTTAACGACGACCCGCTTGCCATAACCGCTTTCTTTCCATCAATCCAAGGAGAAATAAATGTAGGCAATCCATTAGATACATCTTTACATTGTTTACCCATAGCGTGGAATGCACCGATAGCGCCCTTAGTCTTTCGACTAATTTCGCCACTTATATACCACCCGCCAAAACTTTTATATTTATTCCCATACATTTTCCAAACTTCATCGATAACATATTTATTATCTTCAATTTCCCAAGAAAGATCACCAGTATCCCAATATTTCCCAGAATCATAAAGTCCAAAATAGAATTTCATGCCATATTTTTCGGCTAATCTTAAATACATGTCAACAAGATCTACAGATGGCATATAACAACCCTTCTTAGCCAAATATTTTGAAGGAAAAGTCATGAAACGACGGTATCCCGAACGAATCAGAATAACGGTGTCAATACCGATAGCCTTCATATATTGGAAATCAAGATCCCATTCCTTTTCACCCCAATTTTGATGAGGAATATCATGCGATATTTCATCTAAGAAAGTTCCCGTTATTTTCAAGCCATTGCTTTTAGGAACAATCAATTGGCTCTCACCATTAGATGGAATTATTATATTCTGCTTTTTCTCAGATTTAGCTCCAAGCACCTGTGGAGCAACCAATGCGGAAGCACCAGCTAACGCCATTGTTTTAAGGAAATCTCTTCTATTGTTCATTTCACGGTTGCATTTATATGGTTTATTTGTAATAAATCGTAATAATTTACCAGCACAGTAGCGTCAATAAGAATCCTTGCAAAACACTCATTGACGCCTACACTGGCACCTTTCAATTTAATAACCCAATTTTCGTTAACTTTAAAAAACACATTATTTTTAAAACATTTCGATATGGCTACATAATTGCCACATATTGTATTTACACAATAATCTTTAAGTAAGATGCCTAAATTAATGGTATTTGCTTTCATATTCAGCAATACTGATACAAACGTAACAGTTATATGACTGATTTTCATAATAGATTTCAATAACATCA
>JAVWYO010000059.1:0-12320 GCA_036661515.1 Muribaculaceae bacterium
CGCTACACGGCGAGGCATACTGTCACGAAGTGGGTACGCATAAGCAAATATCTGTGTCAATCTGTGGAATCTGTGGGAAAAACGAACTGCTAAGCCACTGGTATTTGATAGAGGGATGCTGGTGGAGTGGAACGTCTTCGACGTTCTTGCGGTTACGCGCTAAGTGCGGGGGTTCACACAGATTAACACAGATGTTTGAGTTTGGAATAGGTGGGCTATGTGAATGATATTATATAGGGGGTTTGGGCAACAACCACAAAATCAACATTTAGGCGAAAATATTTTTGGGAATTGTTTGATTTTTAGGATAAAAGGTGTACCTTTGCAGTCCGATTTTATCCGAATTTTATTATAAGGATCATGGATATACAAGCGCTTTTGGCCGGGCAATTGTGTTCATGCGTATTAGGTAATTAACTATTAATCAAAAATTTAAAAGTGGATACTTTAAGTTATAAGACTATTTCCGCCAACTCGGATACCGCTCAAAAAGAGTGGGTGGTAATTGACGCTACCGACCAAGTTTTAGGTCGCCTCGCTGCCAAAGTTGCAAAACTTTTGCGTGGCAAATATAAACCAAGCTTTACCCCTCATGCAGATTGTGGTGATAATGTTATTATCATTAATGCTGAGAAAGTTGTTCTTACTGGAAACAAATGGGACGATAGAATCTATCTATCTTACACAGGTTATCCTGGTGGTCAACGCTCTGCAACACCAAGAATCCTTCAAATGAAGGCAGCAAACAAGCACATGAAAGCAGGGATTAATCCTCTTTACATTAAAGTGGTAAAAGGCATGCTCCCTAAGAATCATCTTGGTAGCGCAATAATCAAAAATTTGTATGTGTACAACGGAAGTAACCATCCTCACGCTGCACAAACGCCTAAAGTTATTGACATCAACAAACTCAAATAAGAAGTATGGAAAAGATTAATGCAGTTGGCCGTCGTAAAGCCGCAATAGCACGAGTTTTCGTTACAGAAGGAACCGGCGAAATAACAATAAACAAACGCGCTCTTGACTTATATTTTCCTTCTTCAATTCTTCAATATATCGTTAAGCAACCACTTAACACTATTGATTCTGTTGAAAAATATAACATCAAAGTAAATATGAATGGTGGAGGTTTTAAAGGACAAGCCGAAGCGCTTCGTCTTGCTATTGCTCGCGCTTTAGTAAAAATCAACCCAGAAGATAAACCAGCTCTTCGCGCTGAAGGCTTCATGACACGTGACCCTCGTTCGGTTGAACGTAAGAAACCAGGTCAGCCAAAAGCTCGTAAGAAATTTCAGTTTAGTAAACGTTAATCGTTATCTCAAAGAGATATTGCGATGTTTAGTATCCAAATTATGGAGACTTTCATTTTCGACTTCGGTGGGAATGGCTACTCTATGATTGATTTAAGTAGAATGTAAACAAAAAATTAAAATTAAAATGTCAACACCAAATTTTGACGAATTATTAGAAGCAGGTTGCCACTTCGGCCACTTAAAACGTAAATGGAATCCTGCAATGGCTCCTTATATTTTCATGGAGCGCAATGGTATCCACATCATTGACCTATACAAAACAGTTGCAAAACTTGACGAAGCAGCCGCAGCTCTAAAGAGCATCGCTAAAGCTGGTAAAAAAGTTCTTTTTGTAGCTACAAAAAAACAAGCTAAAGCAGTCGTTACAGAAAAAGTTGGCGGTATCAACATGCCTTACGTTATTGAACGCTGGCCTGGAGGTATGCTTACTAACTTCCCTACAATACGTAAAGCAGTTAAAAAGATGACCACTATCGACAAAATGACGAAAGATGGTACATTTGATAACCTTTCTAAAAGAGAAAGACTTCAAGTTGCACGTCAACGTGCAAAACTTGAAAAGACTCTTGGTAGTATTGCCGACCTAAACCGTCTTCCTTCAGCTCTTTTCGTTATCGACGTTATGAAGGAACATATTGCTGTTGCAGAAGCTAACCGTCTTGGTATTCCTGTTTTTGCAATGGTTGATACAAATTCAAACCCTAACGACATCGACTTCGTTATCCCAGCTAATGATGACGCTTCAAAATCAATAGACATAATTCTTGGCACAATCTGTTCGGCTATGGCTGAGGGATTACAAGAACGTCAAATTGAAAAAGTTGACGTTGCTGCTGCTGAAGGCGAAGAAGTTGCTCCTAAAAAGGAACGCACTCGCGTAGGTCGTCGTCCTAAAACAACTGATGCTGCTCCTGTTGAGGAAGCAAAAGTAGCTGAAGTTACTGAAGTAGCTCCTGAAGTTACAGAGGTGAAGGAAGACAAAGAATAATTTATTTCATTAACTCTCTAATTATCACATATTATGGCAGTTAGCATGGCAGATATCAGCAAGCTCCGCAAACTTACTGGAGCAGGTATGATGGATTGCAAAAACGCATTAAACGAAACTAATAACGACATCGAAGCCGCTATTGAAATTATACGCAAAAAAGGACAAGCAGTAGCTGCAAAACGCGAAGACCGCGAAGCAGCAGAAGGTTGCGCCCTTTCAGCAAATAATGGCGATTTCGCTGCAATTATTGCTCTTAAATGTGAAACCGACTTCGTAGCTAAAAACGAGGGATTTGTTGCTTTAACTCAACAATTACTTGATACAGCTATTGCAGCTCGTGCTAAGTCTCTTGAAGAAGTTCTTTCACTTTCTATAAACGGTCAAAAGGTTTCTGAACTTATTGTTGAAGAAATTGGTAAGACTGGCGAGAAAATGGAACTTGGTGCTTATGAATTTATCGAAGCTCCTTCTACTACTTCTTACAACCACATTGGCAACAAACTCGCTACAATCGTTGGGTTCAACATTGCAGGAGTAGATTTACACGTAGGTCGTGACATTGCTATGCAAGTAGCATCGATGAATCCAGTTTCTGTTAATCGCGACGAAGTGCCTGAGCACATCGCAGCACAAGAACTTGAAATTGGTCGCGAAAAAGCACGTCAAGAAGGAAAACCTGAAGCAATACTTGATAGAATTGCAGAGGGTCGTCTAAACAAATTCTACAAGGAATCAGTTCTTATGGAACAAGAATATGTAAAAGACGCATCTTTGACAATCGAGGCATACTTGAAAAAGCAAAACCCCGAACTTAAAGCCACAACCTTCAAACGAGTTAATCTCAACGAAGACTAATCCATTAATTTTGGATATAATCATAAAGGGAGCTTCACACGAAGCTCCTTTTTTTATGCCTTTTATCGTTACAAAATATTGCCTTAGCTATTTATCTTTGTGAATCAGAATGAGGCGACAAATTCGGGGTTATAAAAAAGGGTGCGTAATATGCGTAATGTGCGTACACCTTTATATTGAAAATCTGTAACACTTTTATAATTAAGCACTATGGTATTTTTCCTATAATTTATAGTAATAATTATTTAAATAAATCATACTTTTGTAAATAACTTATAACTTAAAAAAAATCGCATATGAAATTAAAGTCCTTTATGCTACTGTTATTCATTATCCCATTCTTATGTACCGCACAGGATAATGTGAAATATGTGGGCTCGTCTAAACAATCAATTATTGTTGAATATTTCAATGCTGGTTACGGCGTTAATCAACGTAATTTTCACTTTGTTGACTATCTTCACGATAAAGTTGTTAATGCTCTTAGATACACTGATAGAGTGAACGTGGGTGAAGTAAATGACATCATGGAACTCCGTGCATATTCACCAAACAATAATAACCCAGTTGAATACATGCGAAATAGATATGACATCATGAATAAGCAAGGTTATTATTATTCGCTTGAATGTGACGTATCAAGAATTGATGCAAGATGGGAAGAAAGCTCTAAAAAATGGGTTGGCGTAACTTCTTATACGATAAAATTAATTGATACGAGAACGGGAAACACGGCTTATTCGTTAAAATATAATGAAAAGGATTCTGAATATCGTAATGAGGTTCCAGAAAAAGCTATTACTTACTCGCTCGACTATGTTGGTTCAAGAATAAGGACTTTCATTTTCGATAATTTCCGTATTCAGGGACAAATACTTCAAGTTATATCATTGAAAAAAGAAGATGAGGTGAAAGAAGTCGCCATAAATGTGGGGCCCGAAAATACAGCCCAAAAAGGGACTAAATTTGAGGTTTATATAATTTCAAAATTTGCAGGACAAGAGACAACTAAGAAAATAGGAGAAATTAAAATTGAAGAGGTTAAAGGTGCTCAACTATCTCTTGCGAAAGTAACAAAGGGTGGTAAAGAAATTAAAATAGCAGCTGATAATGGTGAAACAATGATGATTCTATCAGCTAAATCTGGATTTTGGGACTCTTTCTAAGCCGACAAATATAATCAATAAAAAAAGAAGGAATTATATATACGTTAATTGTATTATAATTCCTTCTTCTTTTATTATATAATTATTGACTAATCAACATTATGTAGGTTGTGTCCCATACGAGTCTTTTTAGTGTGCATATAAAATTCATTATATTTATTTGGAGTAACCTCAAGTGGCACATTTTCTACCACCTCAAGTCCATATCCTTCAAGTCCAATTCGCTTAATGGGATTGTTTGACATAAGACGCATCTTTTTCACTCCTATTTCTCTTAGGATATTTGCACCCACGCCATAGTCACGCTCATCTGCTTTAAAACCAAGATGCAAATTTGCCTCAACGGTATCCATTCCATTCTCTTGCAACTTATATGCTCTTATTTTATTCATCAATCCAATGCCACGCCCTTCTTGATTCATATATACAATTACGCCCTTGCCCTCTTTCTCAATCTCTTTCATCGCCAAGTGTAATTGCTCGCCACATTCACATCGCATTGACCCAAATATATCACCCGTCATGCACGAGGAATGAACTCTAACAAGTATTGCCTCATCATCTTTCCACTCACCTTTTATGAGCGCAAGATGTTCAAGATTATTTGATAATTGGCGAAATGGAATGAGTTTAAAATGTCCATATTCGGTGGGCATATCCACTTCGTCACCAACCTCAACAAGAGATTCAGTTCGCAGTCTATAAGCAATAAGATCTTTTATAGATATGATTGGGAGATTGAATTTCTTAGCCACCTCAATAAGTTGTGGCAAACGGGCCATCGTCCCATCGGGATTAATAATTTCAATTAATGCAGCTGCAGGATATAGCCCAGCAAGGCGTGTGAGATCAACTGCGGCCTCAGTGTGTCCAGCTCTCACAAGAACACCTTTATCACATGCTCGTAGTGGGTTTACATGACCAGGACGGCCTAAATCGGTAGCCTTTGTTTCAGGTCTTGCAAGCGAACGAATACTTTCAGCTCTGTCGCTCATTGACACCCCAGTGGTACAACCATTACCTAAATAATCAATCGTTACAGTAAATGGGGTTCCAAGCATAGATGTATTATCCTCAACTTGCATGTTTAAATCTAATTCCTTGCAACGTTCCGACGTTATAGGGGTGCAAAGCACGCCTCGCCCTTCAGTGAGCATAAAATTCACTTTTTCGGGAGTAACTTTTTCAGCAGCAATAATGAAATCGCCTTCGTTTTCACGATCTTCATCATCGACAACAACCACAAATTCTCCTTTTCGCATCTGCTCAAGAGCTTCTTCAATGCTATTTAATTTTATATCTTCCATATCTAAGTTTGTTTTTATCAAGTGTTATTTTGTTTTCTCTATCAACGTAATAAGCTCATTAGAGACACTTATGGCAGTGGCTAAATCCTTCTTTAAAATATTTTGTTGACGCAATCCTATCCAGTATATCGCTCCACCTATTGGGACAATAATCATTGCCATAATACCCACCCAACGGTAATTTGTAGGGTGATAAAAGAATAGGCTTCTTAATATAGGATAGTCCATTAGCTTATTTATAACAATTCTATCATGCGAATTACCAAGATATTCTACCAGTTTTTCTAATTCTTCTGACATTATACGTAATTCATTTCGATCAAAACCTTTAAGCCAATACGTAATGTAAGATTGTCGCTTCGCATATCTATCAATAAATGCTTTGCATTGTAATTTTATTTGATTGATATATTCAAGAGCTACATCTGGCTCTATTTCGTCCATTACAATATCTTTTATTTCAACATTTCGCACTAAGTGCTGTCCTGTTATGCGCTTAAATACATTTCTATAAGCATCGGCATTAAATACTGCTGAATCATTTACTGATTTATATGTAAAGAATACGCCTAAAGGGAGCAAAACAGCGGTGCTTAACCATATACCTTGCCAAACTTCCCAAATGCCTTCTCTTGCAAGTTTATAACCAGTGTTATCAATGATGTAATATACGATAAAAAGGAGGACAGACACCACAATAGGGACAGCTAATCCACCCTTTCGTATAATTGCGCCGAGTGGAGCGCCAATAAAAAAGAATATTAAACAGGCAATTGATAATGTGAATTTCTTTTGCATCTCAATCTGATGTCGACGTATCGTAGATTTATCATCACCCATTGCATATCCTTTATACTCGTAATCTTGCTTTAATCGTGTTACCTTTGATAGAGCACTACTCACATACGTTCGTTTAATCTTTTCACTACTTCCATTGAATATAGAGTCGATATTTAGGACACGTGCAAGTGCTATTGGCTTTTGTTCGACAGCAACTGGGTTTCCGTCTTTATAAATAACTTTCACTTTTGGCATATCAAAATAAGGAGCATTTTTCAGCATAATAGCATATTCAGCTCCTACACTATCTAATCGCACTCCAACAGAATCTATCGTGTGGCGTAGCTCTCCTAAATCTTTGCCAATATATTGATTACGCATGTTTTCATCGTCCATACGATTGAAATTTGCATCAAATGGGATTAATATTTCTTTGTCGGCAAATGACTCTCTGCGATATAACATGTTGCGTCCAGCAGGGCGGTTATCTTTTAAATCTTCAAAAGATTCTCCTTGATATAGTTTTAAAAACAAGTGTTTTTTATCCTCCGTGAAGCTCAATTTACCCGAATCAGAAAGTATCACATTAGCAGTACCATATCCCTTTGACACATCATAAATCATCAAATCGCGCAACATTCCCGTCTCTCTATTTTTCTCTTTTACAAATATATTGTATCCTGTGATTTGATCATAGAATACACCCTCAGGGATATCTAACTCTGGAGATTTCTGACGCATAGAATACAACAACGTCCACATCTTTACCTGCGCTTTAGGTAATACGTCATTTTGGAAAAAGAAGGCTCCAATTGCAACAAACGCGACAAATATTATTAAAGGGCTCATTACTTTCAATAACGATACTCCAGCCGACTTCATTGCCGTCAATTCAAACCGTTCTCCAAGATTACCAAATACCATCAGTGAAGCCAAAAGTATAGCGAGCGGTAATGCCAACGGTATCATTGTCATTGCCGCATAAAAGAATAATTCGCAAATAACTGAAATGTCTAACCCCTTACCTACAAGATCATCAATATACTTCCATAGGAACTGCATTAAAACGATAAAGAGGCAGATGAAGAAAGTCATCATAAATAACGGCAGAAAGGTCTGCAATATGAAAAGATATAATCTCTTTATCCTAAACATCACATATTAATAAATAATAGTGCAAAATTAATGATTTATGCGATATAAACTCAATAAGAATGGAAACAAATTGGTTATGATTGTATATATTACTATAAACAGCCAATACATCGCTTTAATACGTAGATTTGGGAATTCCATAAATTCATGGATTCGTCAAGCTCATCACTATCTGAGAAATCGGTTATGGATAATATTGTGGAGTCTGTAATCTCAGACACTGAAATTTTAAATTCAAAGAAATGGTTGTCGTCAACGTCATCATTCCATCTAAGACGAATAAAATATCCCATTCTAATACTAATCTGCAAAGCATCGGATTCAGTACCGCTCCACTTAAATGTGAATTTCTTACCAATATGCTCGACACTATCGGCAAACCATTGCGAAAGTCCAGATGCAGAAGCTATATACCCCCAAAGCAACATTATTGGGGTTCTTTTCATATCATATTCGAGAGTGAACTTATCTTTACTCATAACTTAGATTATAGATGTTTCTTACTATGTGATTTTTCGGGTGCTAAATAAACACATTATTTAGAGTCACACAATTTTTTTCGTGTTTTTTGACAACTAAATGATTAAAATTATTGAAATATTGAAATTTAGGTGTTTTTTCTTAAAGCATCTAAATTATTAATTATACTTTTGTAATAATACAAAAATACATAATGATATGGGACTATTTGACGCACTCAAAAGCAAAGCAATGGCTCACAAGCAGCGCATCGTTTTAGCTGAGGGAACAGAACATCGTACATTAACAGCAGCTAATCAACTTATAGCTGATGGCGTAGCTGATATTATTCTTGTCGGCAACCCCGATGAAATTAATACTGAGGCCACTAAGCTCAATCTTGCTCACATTAGTGGGGCTACCATAGTTAATCCACAAGACCCTAAAGTTCTTGAAAAGTATGCTCAAATATTTTATGAGCTTCGCAAGTCTAAAGGAGTAACAATAGAAGATGCGCGTAGCATTGCAAGTAATCCACTCTATTTTGGTTGTTTATTAATAAAGGCTGGTGATGCTGATGGACAAGTAGCAGGAGCCTTGAATACTACTGGGAATGTACTTCGTGCAGCCTTTCAGGTTGTTAAGACTGCACCCGGCATCAGTGTTGTATCAGGTGCATTTTTAATGCAACTACCCACAGGCTCGCCTTATGGTAGTGATGGGCTTATGGTGTTTGCTGACTGTGCAGTGGTTCCAGCGCCTACAGCTGAAGAGCTTGCCCAGATAGCCATCTCTACGGCAAAGACAGCTCGTGATATTGCAGGTATAGAGCCACATGTTGCAATGCTAAGTTTCTCAACAAAAGGGAGTGCTTCGCATGAGAATGTAACGAAAGTTGTAACTGCGACTAAATTAGCTCATGAAATGGAGCCAAGCCTTTCTATCGATGGAGAATTACAGGCCGATGCAGCGCTTGTGCCCTCAATAGGATTTAGCAAAGCGCCTGGAAGTAATATCGCAGGGCATGCAAATGTTCTTGTATTTCCATCTCTTGAAGTTGGCAATATTGCATATAAACTTGTTCAACGTCTTGCTGGAGCTCAAGCCGTAGGTCCAATTCTTCAAGGTCTTGCAGCACCAGTTAATGATTTATCGCGTGGTTGCAGTCCAGAGGATATATATAAGACAGTGATTATAACTTGTAATCAAGCCATAGGAATGGCAAAATAATATTAGATATAATGAATATATTAGTTCTTAACTGCGGAAGCAGTTCAGTGAAGTACAAACTTATTGAAGTAAACAGTAATGTCACCCTTGCAGAAGGAGGGGTTGAAAAGATTGGATTGAAAGATGCGTTTTTGAAGTTCAAACTTTCAGATGGGAGTAAAAAGCAACTTAATATTGATATACCAGACCATCGAGCAGCGATACTTTCTATTTTTGATGTTCTTATGAGCAAAGAAAATGGTTGCATAAGTAGTTATGATGAAATTGATGCAGTAGGTCATAGAGTTGTGCATGGTGGCGAGAAGTTTAATAAGAGTGTGCTAATTGATGCTGAAGTTATAGCCAAAATAAAGGAATGCTACGGTATTGCACCACTTCATAATCCAGTGAATATGGCTGGTATTGATGCAATCACCGCAATAATGCCAAATACACCGCAAGTAGCAGTTTTTGATACAGCATTTCACCAGACAATGCCACAAAAGGCCTTTATGTATGCTCTTCCTTATGAGCTGTATAAGAATGATGGTATACGTCGCTATGGATTTCATGGTACGAGTCATCGCTATGTATCAAAACGTGTGTGTGAGTTTCTTAATGTACCATACGAGAAACAACGCATCATAACATGTCACATAGGTAATGGTGGATCTATTACAGCCATCAAAGATGGTAAGTCGGTTGACACGTCAATGGGATTAACTCCAGTTGAGGGCTTGATGATGGGAACAAGGAGTGGAGATGTAGATCCTGGTGCACTTACATACATAATGCAGAAGCACAATCTTGATGCAAAAGGTATTCAAAATCTTGTAAATAAAGAGAGTGGAGTAAAAGGTATCTCGGGAATATCATCTGATATGCGCGATATCGAGGCTGCCATAGCTGCAGGCAATGCTCGTGCAATACTTGCTCTTGACATGTATGAATATCGGATATTGAAATACGTAGGAGCCTATGCCGCAGTTCTTGGAGGTGTTGATATAATAGTATTCACTGGAGGTGTTGGCGAAAACCAATATGGTGTTCGTGAGAATGTGTGCGCTCCACTTGCATTTATGGGAGTAAAGGTAGATGTAGCATTAAATGCCACGATAAGAGGAAAAGAGGCAATAATTAGCACGTCGGATTCGAAAGTGAAAGTAGTAATTATCCCTACCGATGAAGAGTATATGATAGCGAGAGATACGGAAGAAATCGTAAAAGACTTGAGAGGATAAAAGCAGGTAATGCGTTGATTATAAAGAGCTACCAACTTGTATTTAGTTGGTAGCTCTTCTGATTTTATAAGGAATAGTACGCAGTGTACGCACAGTACGCACATTTTTTTCTTAATTTTGGTGATAGTTTTAATATTATTAGTGTCCGCTAAACTTTAAAAAGAAGAAGAATCTCACATACGAGGTGCTTACAGGATATTGTGCTCATTTATCGTCGCAGATGGATTATAGAGTCATTATTCAAGCAAATAAAACAGAATTTTCCACTTCGCTACTTTTATGGAGAAAGTGAAAATGCCATCAAAATCCAAATTTGGGTCACTTTGATTGGAAACCAGATCGAATTTGATAAAAGGAATCGCCCCACAATAGTAGGGCGATTTGCTCATTATTCCATATCATCGAGCGACAGTCCTTGATATTCAATACAGTATTTAGGGTATTTTTTTACGATGCCTGTCGCCTTATTTTCGAGTAGAGACAAACTTATTTTTTGCTTGTTTCTCTTTATCTCACAAAACAGAAGCCGTTTTTCATAGTCATTAACAGCCACGATATCAATCTCATTTTCTCCTTTATTATCCCAATAACCTTGCACATCGGAGAATTGTTTTGATTCAATCATCTTTGCTCTGAAAAACTTCTCCAATACAATGCCACTGTATACGTCATAGTCCCGTTCCACAATGTTGCGGACATATTCTAAGTTGCCAATTTCCACGGCACTTCGAAATTTGTAGATAAAACGAAACCAGAGATTCAGGAAGTTATCCTCTATCAGGTATTTATTTGAACGGCTTCCCTCTTTTGCACCGAAAGGACGGATTCGTTTGATGATATTGTACTCTTTTTCGAGTTTATCCAAATAACCACCCACAGGCATATTCAGCATACTTTCTATCTCTCCACGTTCTGTCTTTGAAGATGCGATTAAAGATAGAATAGAGAAATAGTTGCCGTAATCTTTCCCGAACTCATCTATAAGTACATCCCGTCCCTCGCTCAGAAAATAGGAACCCTCTTTAAAAATGGTATTCAAAATCGCTTGTTTTGTGAATGCCCTTGATTGCACTAACTGTTCAATGTATTTGGCTACGCCACCTGTAACCATATAGAATGCCAATAAGTCATCGGTTGTATAATTGGGATAGTGGTCGCTCAATATCTCTTTAATCGTATAAATATCAAACGGTTTAATAATCAGACGAGAGGTAGCTCTGCCAAATAGCGGTTCTTTTGAGTTTTCAAAGATTTTTTTCATCATAGAGTAAATCGAACCACATAGAACTATATTTATGCGACTCTGCTCCTTAAAAGAGTCCCAAATATTCTGCATATCACTAAAGACAGAACTGTTTAGAGTGCTAAATTCCTGAAATTCATCTATGATCAATGTAAAATTGTGCTCTTTAGAAAGCTGCATTAACACTTTAAACAGTTCTGAGAAGGTCTGGAAATTTCCAAGTGATAAGGATAATTTTTCTTCTACTTCACGGGTAAATTCCTCGCATAAAAGTATTTCGTTCTTCTTGGCTACAAAGAAGTAAAGTACCGGTGTCTGCTGAAAAGCACGTTTTAGGAGTGTTGTTTTCCCAACACGCCTGCGGCCGACCATAACGGTCATCTGAGCTGTATCTGCTGAAATAGCCTCTGTATCTCGAAGTGTGGCAATTTCATTTTGTCTATCGTAAAATTTCATATTCTCTCATATTTAATTATAGCAACGTGTGTTACAGTAACGACGGTTGCGATAATGCAAATATAATGCTTTTATATGAATCCGTGAGAATAATTGAAGAAAAATCGCATCTGGTTAAACCTCCGCCACAAGAAACGCCTATTCC
>JAVWYO010000060.1:0-12180 GCA_036661515.1 Muribaculaceae bacterium
AGTGAGCGTATGCGAACGTAATTGTAGGGCTACCTGCCGATACCCTGCCATGAACGTCGAAGACGTTCCACTCCAGCCACAGATAGCGGATAGGTCAAAAGATACAACAAATGAGAGCAAAATGAAAATGAAAATTTATTTTCATGCCTCATCTTCTAATTATAGGTAATTCATTGAAATTTATTCCACGATTTTATGTAATTTTGCATGCAATATCAACCAATGTATTAATACACATCATGATTAATTTCTTCAAAAAAGACGAGAAAACGATTTTTGCAGTTGAAGCAGATCACAATCTTTCGGAATCAGAGGTACAAAAATTCAAATGGTTATTTGATGGTGCCAGTCTCCTTAACGAAGACACGCTAAAAGGGACTTTTGTCGGCCCACGCCGTGAAATGATTACTCCATGGAGTACAAATGCTGTTGAAATAACACAAAACATGGGACTCGCTGGAATCCTCCGAATTGAACAATTTGAAAAAGAAAAAAGCACTACTCCCACGTTTGATAAAATGCTTCAACGTGTGTATAAAGAACTAAATTCAGACACTTTTAGAATTACAAAAGCGCCCGAAGAAATAGTTTATATTGACAATATTGAAGATTATAATAAAAAGGAAGGGTTAGCTCTTAACCCCGATGAAATAGATTATTTAAAATCTCTCGGTAAAAAGATTAATAGACCTTTAACCGATAGTGAAGTTTTTGGATTTTCTCAAGTAAATTCAGAGCACTGTCGCCATAAAATATTTAATGGCGCATTTATCATCGACGGTGAAGAAAAACCGATGTCTCTATTTAAACTAATAAAGAAAACGGCTAAAGAAAATCCAAACAAACTGGTTTCGGCATATAAGGATAACGTAGCATTTGTCGAAGGACCAATGATGAAACAATTCTCTCCTTGTAATCCCGAAAAACCTGATTTTTTTGAAGAAAAAGATATAAAAACTGTTATCTCATTTAAAGCTGAAACTCATAACTTCCCTACAACAGTAGAGCCTTTTAACGGTGCTGCTACTGGCACTGGTGGTGAAATTAGAGATCGACTTGGTGGAGGTAAAGCAAGCCTTCCTATTGCAGGGACAGCAGTCTATATGACATCATATCCTCGCACTGAATCACAACGTGCTTGGGAAACATGCACAATGCCTCCTCGTCCTTGGCTATATCAAACACCCGAAGAAATACTTATAAAGGCCTCTAATGGAGCATCTGACTTTGGAAACAAATTTGGGCAACCTCTTATCTGTGGCTCTCTACTCACATTTGAGCACGATGAGAATAACGTCCAATATGCCTACGACAAAGTTATTATGCTTGCTGGTGGCGTTGGATATGGAAATATGCGAGATGCCTTAAAGGGAATCCCAGAACCTGGTCAAAAGGTAGTAGTTATGGGTGGCGATAATTATCGTATAGGCATGGGCGGTGGTGCCGTTTCGTCTGTAAACACAGGACAATACAATAATTCAATTGAACTTAATGCAGTACAACGTGCCAATCCTGAAATGCAAAAACGTGTATCAAACGTAATTCGCGCTCTTAGTGAAGCCGACAATAATCCTATTATATCAATCCACGACCATGGCGCTGGAGGTCACTTAAACGCCCTTTCTGAACTTGTTGAAGCCACTGGAGGAAAAATCGAAATAGATGCACTTCCTATTGGTGATCCCACTCTTTCTTCAAAAGAAATAGTTGGTAACGAGTCGCAAGAACGCATGGGAATGATTATAGAAGAAAAAGACATTGAGCGCGTCAGAAAAATATCAGAACGAGAACGAGCTCCATTCTATGTAGTAGGTGAAACAACTGACGACAACCGCTTTGTTTTTGAGCAAAAAGATGGAATTAAACCTATCGATCTTGCTATGGATGATATGTTTGGAAATTCTCCAAAAACATATATGAACGATGTGACAGTAAAACGCACATTTAAAGCACCTAAATATAAAGCATCTGAATTAAACAAATATATAGAAACAGTACTTCAACTTGAAGCTGTTGCTTGTAAAGATTGGTTGACAAACAAAGTTGACCGCTCCATAACAGGGAAAATAGCTCGTCAACAATGTCAAGGTGAAATACAACTTCCTCTTAGCGACTGTGGAGTCGTTTCATTAGACTATACTGGCACGTCTGGTATAGCTACATCATTAGGCCATGCACCACAAGCATCTATTGCAAATCCCGAAAAAGGTTCGATACTCGCTATTGCAGAGTCTCTAACAAATATCGTTGGAGCACCATTAGCCGATGGGATTCGTGGTATATCTCTTAGTGCAAATTGGATGTGGCCTTGTCGTAATGAGGGTGAAGATGCTTCTCTATATTCAGCAGTTGAAGCATGTAGCAACTTTGCATGTGCTTTAGGGATAAATATTCCTACAGGAAAAGACAGCCTTTCTATGACTCAAAAATATGGCGATAAAAAGATATTATCACCAGGAACCGTAATTATATCAGCAGGAGCTGAGGTTTCCGACGTAAAAAAAACCGTTTCGCCTGTTATTCAAAACAAAAAGAGCACTCTATATTATATAGATTTTTCTAAAGATACTTTGCGGCTCGGTGGCTCGGCTTTTGCTCAAGCCAATAACTGCATAGGATCTGACGTACCAACAGTGCTATCACCCGATTATTTCATAGCAGCATTCACTGCAATTCAAGAATTAGTTAATAACTCTCTTATTCTTGCATCTCATGACGTATCAGCTGGAGGATTGATAACAACACTCCTTGAAATGAATTTTGCTAACACTAATGGCGGTTTAAATATCAACCTTGATGGATTTAATGAAGATGATATTATAAAGATTCTTTTTGCCGAAAATCCTGCTTTAGTAATACAAGTTGCATCAAATAATTGTAGTAAGGTAGAAAAAATGCTTTCTAATTACAACGTCAATTTTTATGCAATAGGCTCTCCAGATAAAGAACGCACATTAATTATTAACAATGGCGATAACGAATATCTATTATTCATTGATTACTTACGCGATGTATGGTTCAAGTCTTCTTATCTTTTAGACACTAAGCAAAGCGGTGAAAAATGCGCCAAAAGCAGATATGAAAACTACAAGAAACAGCCTATCCATTTCAAATTTAATAAAGACTTTAACGGAACTCTCGCACAAGCTGGATTATCAAAATCACGAGATAAAAAATCTGGTATAAAAGCTGCGATAATACGTGAAAAAGGTGTAAATGGTGATCGTGAGATGGCTTATTCTCTATACCTCGCAGGATTTGACGTAAAAGACGTTCACATGACCGACTTAATGAGTGGCCGCGAAACACTTAATGACATTAACATGATAGTTTTCTGCGGTGGATTCTCCAATTCCGATGTATTGGGATCGGCTAAGGGCTGGGCTGGAGGATTTTTATGGAATGACACAGCAAAGAAAACTCTTGATAAATTCTATGCTCGCAAAGACACCTTAAGTCTTGGAATATGTAATGGGTGCCAAGTTATGATTGAACTAAATCTTATCAATCCCGAGCACAAGGAACGTCCTCGCATGGAACATAACGACTCTCATAAATTTGAATCTCAATTTCTCGGATTGACAATTCCAGAAAATAATTCGGTAATGCTTGGTTCTTTATCTGGTAGTAAACTCGGTATTTGGGTAGCACACGGTGAAGGTAAATTCAACCTACCAGGAGATATTAAGGACTACAATGTTGCTGCAAAATTTGCATATAGCGCCTATCCAGCTAACCCTAACGGTTCACCTCATGCCGTAGCAGCAATAGCATCGGCCGATGGTCGTCATCTCGCAATGATGCCACACCTCGAACGTGCTATTTTCCCATGGCAATGTGCATTCTATCCCGAAACGCATAAAAACGATGAAGTTACACCTTGGATTGAAGCATTTGTTAATGCTCGTAAATGGATAGAAAATAAAAAATAAAATAAGTTTTATTATAATCAAAATAGCCCAATTCTATAATGTTAAGAATTGGGCTATTTATTGTTTTTGAAGAATTATTTTATCATATTTCTTTCCTTATATTCTCAAGCCACCCTTTCAATCTATTATCCGTTAAATCGGCATGATTCACTTCATCAAGGAGCAACCCCACATATCTACCATCAATATACGCTGGCGACTCATCAAATGTATATTCCGTTGCCTCATAAGGTGCTATAAAAGTTGCACCAGTATTTTGTAATCGTTCATAAATTACACCCACAGCGCCACAAAAAGTATCACTCATCGTTTCATCACCACATCCAAATATTGCTATTTTTTTCCCTTTAAGATTCAGTACTTCAAGCCCTGTAATAAAATCATACCAATCATCTTGTAAGTCGCCACTACCCCAAGTACTCGAACCAAGTAGAAGCACATCATAATCCTCAACTATCGATGGCTTTGTCTTAGCAACATCATAAACATCTACATCGCCTATTAATTCAGCAAGCCGTAAAGCGACATTTTCGGTCACTCCTGTCGAAGACCCATAAAACAATCCAATCTTATTCATTTTGCTTTTTAATTTACTTAGTTAGTATAGAATAAACGCTCAATTTATTAAATAGTTCTAATTAATCATATATTTACGCCCCATAAAATAGTGGCTTTTTAGCCCTATATTTTTTTATAAATTTTAATTGCTATTATATAGTAAGAAATACCCTAATTTTTAATATTTTTGTACCCATAATAGTGTAATATAAATTTCAATGTTTCCTAATAAAAAAATCAAAACAGCTTTAATATCCGTTTTTCATAAAGATGGATTAGAACAAATTCTTAAATTACTGAGTGCAAACGGTGTAAAGTTCTTATCGACTGGCGGAACACAGTCTTTTATAACAAGTTTGGGATATAATTGTGATGCTGTGGAAAACCTAACTGGTTATCCATCGATATTAGGTGGACGAGTAAAGACCCTCCATCCTAAAGTTTTTGGAGGCATTCTTAATCGTAGAGATAACGAAAACGATAAAACAGAAATTGCAAAATTTGAAATTCCTGAAATTGACTTAATTATCGTCGATTTATATCCTTTTAAAGAAACGGTTGCATCAGGTGCAAGTGACGCTGATATTGTTGAAAAAATCGACATCGGTGGTATCTCTCTTATCCGCGCAGCAGCTAAAAACTTCAACGACGTTGTTATTGTTGCATCAAAAGCTCAATATAAACCTTTATACGATATACTTTCAGCAAACGGAGATGCCTCTACTTCTATCGACGAACGCAAATGGTTTGCTAAAGAAGCTTTCTCGGTATCAAGTGCTTATGATAGCGAAATATTTAATTATTTCGACAAAGATGAACCTTCAGCTCTACGTATCGCTGTTAATGAAGCTAAGCCAATGCGTTACGGAGAAAATCCTCATCAAAAAGGAACTTTCTTTGGTAACTTTGATGAAATATTCACCAAACTTCATGGTAAAGAAATTTCATATAACAATCTACTCGACATCGATGCTGCTGTTAATCTTATCGCTGAGTTTAATGAACCAACATTCGCAATACTAAAGCATAACAACGCATGTGGCATTGCATCTCGCGATAATATATATGATGCTTGGATAGATGCCTTAGCTGGCGACCCTGTTTCAGCATTTGGTGGTGTACTTATCACAAATAAAGAAGTAGACGCTAAAACAGCTGAAGAAATAGCTAAAATATTCTTTGAAGTAATTATTGCTCCATCTTTTAATGCCGAAGCTCTTTCTATTCTCGAACAAAAAAAGAACCGTATAATACTTATTCAAAAAACAGCAAATTGCGCAACTACTCAAGTGCGCTCTCTTCTTAATGGTGTATTACTTCAAGAGCGAGATTTACACACCGAGAAAGCTGAAGAACTTCGTCAAGTAACAACGACAGCTGTTACCCCAGAACAAATTGAAGATCTACTATTTGCAAACAAAATAGTTAAGCACAGCAAAAGTAATGCAATAGTATTATCAAAAGGCAAGCAATTAATCGCAAGTGGCATTGGACAGACATCACGAGTTGATGCTCTAAAGCAAGCAATAGAAAAAGCTCACACTTTTAATTTTGACTTAAATGGTGCTGTTATGGCATCTGACGCATTCTTCCCATTTGGAGATTGCGTTGAAATTGCCCACTTAGCAGGGGTTAATGCTGTTATACAACCTGGTGGCTCGGTTAGAGATAATGATAGTATTGAATATTGTAATAATAATGGTGTAGCAATGGTTATGACCGGCATACGTCACTTTAAACATTAAAATAATTATGGGATTGTTTTCATTCACCCAAGAAATAGCTGTTGACTTAGGAACAGCAAACACAATCATCATTCATAATGACAAAATTGTGATTGATGAGCCATCTGTAGTTGCTCTCGACGCTAAGACAGGTAAGCTTATTGCCGTTGGTGAACGCGCTCGACAAATGCATGGCAAAACACATGCTAACATTAACACCGTGCGACCTCTTCGAGATGGTGTAATTGCCGACTTCAACGCTGCCGAATTAATGATTCGTGGTTTAGTGAAGATGGTTAGCTCTAAAAGCCACTGGTTCTCCCCTTCTTTAAGAATGGTTGTATGTATCCCTTCTGGTAGCACTGAAGTTGAAATTCGTGCCGTTCGCGACTCATCAGAACACGCTGGCGGACGTGACGTTTACATGATATATGAACCTATGGCAGCCGCATTAGGTATAGGACTTGATGTCGAAGCTCCTGAAGGTAACATGATTGTTGATATAGGTGG
This sequence comes from Muribaculaceae bacterium, assembly GCA_036661515.1. Classification (GTDB taxonomy): domain Bacteria; phylum Bacteroidota; class Bacteroidia; order Bacteroidales; family Muribaculaceae; genus HGM05232. The sequence goes on from JAVWYO010000060.1 coordinate 6,725, forward strand.
TGGTAGCACTGAAATAGCGGTTATTTCTCTTGGTGGTATTGTTAGCAACAAGAGTATTCGCATCGCTGGTGACGACCTTACAGATGACATTCAAGAACACATGCGCAGAGCTCACAACGTAAAAGTTGGAGAACGCACATCAGAGCTGATAAAAATTAACGTTGGCTCGGCTCTCACAGAACTTGAAAATCCACCAGAGGATTACGTTGTTCATGGCCCTAATCAGATGACGGCTTTACCTATGGAAGTTCCTGTATCTTATCAAGAAATTTCACACTGTATTGAAAAGTCTATTTCTAAAATTGAAGCAGCTGTACTTAGTGCTCTCGAACAAACGCCTCCCGAACTTTATGCCGACATCGTTGCTAATGGTATATACCTTGCTGGCGGTGGCGCACTTCTACGTGGACTCGACAAACGTCTTACCGACAAGATAGGAATACAATTTCACATAGCCGAAGACCCATTACACGCTGTTGCCAAAGGCACAGGAGTAGCTTTAAAGAATATTAATCGATTCTCTTTCTTGATTAGATAAAATCTATGTCTAAATATATATAAATCTGACTTGAGAAGGCTCTGAATATTTCATTGCCTTCCCTTCAGTTTATAGATATTGACTATCATTCTCTTATTAATCGTTATTTTTTATAGGTTAAACTTTCTCATCTGTGCGTAATCTTATTAACTTTTTCTTACGATATTCTACGTGGTTTGTTTTTATAATCTACGTAGTTATCAGTTGCACATTATTATTCAAGTCAAACCCCTATCAGCATTATGTATATCTCACCTCTGCCAACAAAGTAAGTGCATCGGTTTATAATGGTATGAGTAATATCACATCTTATTTCTATCTACGTGATATTAACAATGACCTTCAGACGCGAAATGCAATGCTTGAAAATGAGCTTATTAATCTAAAAAGTACACTTCGTGATTATAAACTAAAGCAATATGAAAACGATTCGACAACAATACCAGCTCAATATAGGCAATTTGAATTTATAATAGCTCACGTAATAAGCAACAGCATATCAAAGCCATTAAACTATATTACAATTAACAAAGGTACAATCGATGGCATTAAACCTGAAATGGGAATTGTTGATCAAAATGGTGTAGTAGGAATAGTAAATATTGTGGGTGAACATGCTTCAAGAGTCATTTCACTACTTAATCCTCATTTTCGACTATCATGCAAAGTCAAAGGTAGCGACTCGTTTGGTAGCTTAGTATGGGACGGGAAAAGTCCATATAATGCTGTTCTCGAAGAAATGCCTCGACACGTCAAATTTGCAAAAGGCGACACAATCGTTACAAGTGGATATTCTTCAGTATTCCCAGAAGGAATTATTGTAGGAACAATAGCTGGGAGAAAAATAGAAAATAATGATAATTCCTATTCTCTTATAATTAAATTGACTACCGATTTCACCCAATTAAGCACTGTTAGAGCTATAAAAAATAATTTTAGCAAAGAATTACAGAATCTTGTAAAGGAGGAGGACAAATAATGAGTAAAAGCATAATCCAATTTATTATATTATTTATTGTGCTTGTTTTAGTTCAAGCTATTATATGCAATCATATTTGTATATTTAATATTGCTGTGCCTCTTATATTCATTTATTTCATATTAAGACTCCCAATAACACTATCTGTTAGTTGGGTGCTTACGCTATCGTTCTTGTTAGGTCTTAGCGTTGACATCTTTTCCGACACACAAGGCATGAACACTCTTGCTTGCACATTATTAGGTGTCATGAGGAAACCTATCTTTTCATTATATTTTCAACGGGAAGATGACATGAGCGACCCTATTCCATCAATAAAATCTCTCGGTACTGGTATCTTTATAAAATATCTATTCACTATTACAGTGGTCTATTGTACTCTTATCTTCTTTATTCAAGCATTTACATTCTTCGATTTTCAATTGACTTTTTTTAGAATTATAGGAAGTTCTATTTTGACATTTGTCCTGCTTTTAGGTATTGACAGTTTAACAAACGCAAGTCGTGAGAAAAGATTATAACCTCGAAAAGCGTAAATACGTTATAGGTGGATTCATTGTTATCATTGTTCTAATATATATTGTAAAACTTTTTGAATTACAAATATTTGAAACAAAATACAAAGAGAACGCTGATTCTAACGCATTTTTCCGCAAAACAATATATCCAGGACGTGGATTGATATACGATAGAAAAGGCGAATTAGTCGTATATAACCAACCCGCTTACGATGTCCTTATGATTCCTCGTGACGTTATACCCTTTGACACTATTGACTTTTGCAATACATTACAAATCACACGTGAACAATTCGACAGTAGAATTAAAGACATGAAAGATAGACGAATAAATCCAAGTTATTCTTCTTATACACCTCAAGTTTTTATTACTCATCTATCTGCTCAAGATTACGGTCGTTTACAAGAAAAATTATATCGGTTCACTGGCTTTTTTATTCAAAAACGTGTACTTCGACAATATAACCACATTGCGGGCGCTAATATTTTAGGTAACATACGCGAAGTTAATGGAAACGATATTAATAAAGATGAATACTACAACCCTGGTGATTACACGGGCGATTTAGGTATCGAAAAAAGCTATGAAAAAGCTCTTCGTGGACACAAGGGTGTTGAAATACTTATACGTGATGCTCACGGTAGAATAAAAGGTAAATACGATGAAGGAAAACTCGACGTTAATCCTGTTTCGGGAAAAGATTTAACTCTTAGTATTGATATTAATCTACAAGAATATGGCGAGATGCTAATGAGAAATAAGATAGGTGCAATAGTAGCTATCGAACCCGCAACAGGTGAAATACTCGCAATGGTGTCAAGCCCAACCTACGATCCTACTCAACTTATTGGTAGAGTAAGAGGAAAGAACTATCGCGCACTCGTTAATGATAAATATAAACCCCTATTTGATCGTTCACTCATGGGTGCATACCCTCCCGGTTCTACATTTAAGCCATCTCAAGGGCTCATATTCCTTCAAGAAGGTATTGTTAATTTAGCTACGGCATACCCCTGCCATCATGGATACATTTCAGGGCGACTTAAAGTTGGTTGTCACTCTCACGGCGCACCTATAAACCTAAAGCCGGCACTCCAGACATCATGTAACGCATATTTCTGCTGGGGACTAAAAAACATGATTGACAAACGTTCTAAATATGGAACATCTTCTAAAGCATTTGAGATATGGAAAAACCACCTCGTTTCAATGGGATACGGTTATAAATTAGGAGTCGATTTACCAAGTGAAAGTCGTGGATTTATTCCTAATAGCGCATTTTATAATAAAATATATGGTGAGAATCATTGGAGTGCAAATACCATAATTTCAATAGCCATAGGACAAGGCGAAATCCTTGCTACACCTGTACAGATTGCCAATTTATGCGCTACAATTGCCAATCGTGGCTATTTTATCACACCACATGTTGTAAAACAAATAAAAGACAGCATTTTGCCTGATAATTTATTAAAAAAACGCTACCCCACTGTTAATGCTAATTATTATAGAGACGTGGTCGAAGGTATGCGAATGGCAGTGACAGGTGGTACTTGTCGTGGTGCTGCATTTAGAGATGTTGAGATATGTGGCAAAACGGGTACCGCACAAAATCCTCATGGACGCGACCACTCTGCTTTTATTGGTTTTGCGCCTATGAATAATCCAAAAATTGCAATATGCGTTTATGTGGAAAATGCTGGTTTTGGTGCAGCTTACGGTGTCCCAATAGGAGGCCTTATGATGGAAAAATACTTAAACGGAGAAATTTCTCCGCAAAAGAAGCACGTTGAACAAAGAATGTTAGAATCAAATACTATTATATACAGTGGAGTCAAGAAGCACTAATACATCGGTCTTTAGAAATCTCGATTGGATAACTGTAATGCTATATGCTATCCTCGTGGTGAGTGGCGCAATAAGTATCTACGCTGCAAGCTACGATTTTGACCATGCAAATATGTTTGACCTTTCAGAATTTTCTGGAAAACAATTTGCTTGGATAGGATTATCTTTTGTCTTAGGTTTCTCATTGCTACTAATAGAGAAGCGTATGTATGAGGCGTATGCCTATCCCATATATGCAATATTAATATTTTTCTTAATCCTCACTATATTTATTGCGCCCGATATTAAGGGCTCTCGTTCATGGATTGTACTCGGTCCTATGAGCATTCAGACGGCTGAGTTTGCTAAATTTGCTACCGCTTTGGCTCTTGCCAAGCTATTCAGTAGCTATAATTTTACACTTAATAAAAGCCCCAAAAACTACCTTAGAGCTATATTTATCATTTTTTTACCAATAGCTTTAATTCTCTTGCAAAAAGAAACGGGATCGGCTTTAGTATATACATCTCTTATTTTTGTCCTTTATCGCGAAGGAATGAGCGGATTAATACTCTTTGCTGGGTTTTGTGCAATAGTATTCTTTGTAATAGCTGTGAAATTTTCTGAAACCATCATCATGGGAATTACGCTCGGAGAATTTAGTGTGTTTATAATGATTATGATTCTCATGGTAGGCATGCTATTTATTTATTGCAAATCTTTTATTCTGGGACGCAACATTTCTATCGCATTCATTGCTTGCGGTATTATTGCTGGCATATTAGCAATTTTCGGTATCGAAATCAATGGATTAATATTTTTCTTAGTAACAATATTAGGAGCTACAATATATATCCTCATTAGTATGTTCCTTGAAAACATTCGTAAAATTCTTATAACAGTATCTTTCATAATAGCATCTATAATTTTCCTTTTCTCTGTTAATTATGTATTTAGCAATATACTTGAACCTCATCAGCAGCTTAGAATAAAAGTTACTCTTGGCATTGAACAAGATTTAAGAGGTGCTGGTTACAACGTCAATCAATCTAAAATAGCTATTGGGTCGGGAGGATTTTTAGGTAAAGGTTTTCTTAATGGGACTCAAACAAAGTTGAAATATGTCCCCGAACAACACACCGACTTTATCTTCTGCACAATAGGTGAAGAACGTGGATTTGTGGGTTCAGTAGCCGTCCTATTGATATTTTTAACTCTAATTCTACGAATAATCGTCATTGCCGAGCGACAGCACACCGCATTTGGTAGGGTCTACGCTTATTGCGTTGTATCATATCTAATATTCCACCTATCAATAAATATAGGTATGGTCATTGGTATAAGCCCTGTTATAGGCATTCCTTTGCCATTCCTAAGCTATGGAGGGTCTGCACTCTGGGGGTTTACATTTCTACTATTTATATTGCTTAGAATCGACGCATCTCGAAAAGAACGTAGCAATTATTAGTGTCCGCTTAAAAAAATTATCGGACAGCAATAATTAGTAATAGTTTAGATAACGGATTAAAGCAAAGCAAGAACGTCGAAGACGTTCCACTCCGCTCACGTCCAAAACTCATAACTCCATTACGC
>JAVWYO010000061.1:0-12078 GCA_036661515.1 Muribaculaceae bacterium
TTAAAACATTTTCTGATGCCCAAATATTGGAGATTCAACATAAAATTAATCGAAGGCCACGTAAAAAATTAAACTTTAAGTCTCCTGTCCAATGCTTTTTCAATCTTTCGTTATAATTTCGCACTTGCTACTTGAATCTGCGCGGGAAAAATAGATTTGCTAATTGCCTAAGTTTTATTTAATTTTGCATAGTACCCATAAAAGACATCTACTCAGCACTGGGTAGCACGATAAGCGACTGATTATTGAAACCTATTTTTTAATTTAAGACTCACTTTATTAATGAAAGAATTACTGAAATGCGCTTGCGCTTCAGCGCTAAGCCTATTAATTGTTGGATCTACACCTCAAAACACTATGGCAGGAGAAAATCCCGAAAACTATTTAAGTTATCCCACCTACAATGGTGGCGATCTCGAACTTACTGTGAATAACTCTGGCACTCATTTCACTTTGTGGTCGCCAGCGGCTCAACAGGCTCGTGTGTCTTTATACGACGCGGGCAAAGGCGGAAAGGCTATTAAGACGATTCCGATGACTAAAGATGCTAATACTGGGACTTGGAGAGCGTCGGTGCCTGAAAAATTATTTGGCAAATTTTATACCTTTCAAATCATGCACAAAGGGGCGTGGCTTGACGAAACGCCGGGTGTGTGGGCAAAAGCCGTTGGAGTAAATGGAAATCGCGCTGCAATAATTGATTTTGCACTAACAAATCCATCTAATTGGAATGACGACAAAGGTCCCGTTATCAAAAATATAAACGATGCTGTGTTATATGAAATGCACCACCGCGACTTCTCGATGCACCCAAATTCGGGTATTGTTAATAAAGGGAAGTTTATAGCTATGCTCGAAAACGGTACGCTTTCGGCTAATGGTGAGAAAACGGGTATCGATCACCTGAAAGAACTGGGTGTGACACACGTTCACATTCTTCCTTCCTATGACTATAATAGCGTTGATGAAACACAATTGCCATCAAACAAATACAATTGGGGATATGACCCTGTAAACTATAATGCTCCCGAAGGTTCATATTCAACTAACCCAAATGACCCTGCAACTCGCATCAAGGAGATGAAAGAGATGATTCAAGCACTCCACAATGCTGGTATTGGTGTCGTTATGGATGTTGTATATAACCACACTGCCCAAAATGATGGCTCAAATTTCTCTCTCACCGCTCCAGGTTACTATTATCGCCAACGTGCCGATGGTACATATTCCGATGCTTCGGCTTGCGGAAATGAGACAGCTTCCGACAGACAACAAATGCGTGACTACATCGTTAATTCTGTGAAATATTGGGTTAATGAATATCATATTGATGGATTCCGTTTCGATTTAATGGCTATTCACGACACCGAAACAATGACACAAGTTGCAAAGGAATTAAAAAAGATAAATCCAAGTGTTTTTGTTTATGGCGAGGGCTGGACTGCAGGAGATTCTCCATTGCCTGTTGAGAAACGTGCGTTGAAAGAAAATGTCGCAAAAATGGAGGGTATAGCTGTATTTAGCGATGACATTCGTGATGCTATCAAAGGCCATTATTCAAGCGAAAAAGATTGTGGGTTTGCAAGTGGCAAGCCGGGATTAGAAGAAACCGTTAAGATTGGCATTGTTGGTGCTACTGCTCATCATCAGGTAAATTACGCAAAGGGTAATAATTCAAAATTTGCTTATGCCTCATCGCCATCGCAAATAATAAATTATGTTTCATGTCACGACGACATGACTCTTACCGATAAGCTAAAAGTGTCAATGCCCGATGCCTCAAAGGAACATCGTATAAAGGTGGCAAAACTCGCTCAGACCATCGTTTTTACCTCACAAGGCACACCATTTATGTTTGCTGGTGAAGAAGTTTTTCGCGATAAGAAAGGCGTTCACAATTCATATCAATCACCCGATTCTATCAATGCAATCGATTGGAACCAAAAGAAAGAATATCGCGAACTTTTTGACTATTATAAAAACCTAATTGCTCTACGAAAATCGCATCCTGCATTTCGTATGACATCGGCACAAGATGTGGCAAAGCACATAGTCTTTGACAAAGTTTCGACACCTAATCTTATTTCATATTCTATTAAGGACAACGCAAATGGCGACAAATGGAATGAAATAAAACTAATATTTAATGGCTCTGATAAAGCTCAGCAAGTAAAAGTAGCAAAAGCTAATTGGATAATAGTAGCGCAAGATGGTAAAATTAATGAAGCTGGATTAGGTACTTCACAAGGAGGCAAAATAACAATTGCCCCAAGTTCAGCCTTAATTCTCGCCAAGTAAGCACACCACACTCTCCTAAAAATAAATAGAGACTGCCATTTGCATGGCAGTCTCTATTTATTTTGAAAGTATGTTACAATATTATTTTACAATAACTTTAGCAACTTTATTAGCAACCTTAACGATATAGAAACCGCCAGCTACTTCAATTGTATTTTCACCAGCAACAATAGCTTTTTGAGCTACTACTTTACCTGCTGCATCTATAACCAATACCTCTGATGCTTTTTCTGCATTGATATTGATAGCTCCGTTAACTGCAACAATCGATGTTGAACCTGTTTCTATATCATCAACACCTAATGAAGATGCTATAAATTCAACTGGGAATATTTGAGCAGCTCCGTTATAAGCATTAGTAATAGCGAAAATGTCATATGTTGTTGCGTCAGTTGGGATTACTGAGCTTGTGAAGCGTGAGTATGCGTCAATAGTTCCAGCAGCATCAGTTACTGTGAAATTCTTTGCCTTTTTAGGATCATCTGGGAAAGTTCTTGCAATTGTAGCATTCTTTATAATGATATAGCTGTTAACTTCTACTGTTTTAGCTTCAGCACTTGTAACTACTTTAGCAACTACTGAAGTACCTTTAGTTGCAGTGCCAAAAGATTCTACGACTGGAACCATTTGTTTCACGCCACCATATTCTCCTACTGTGCCAGTAATTCCACTAAGTACGTCGCCATTAGTGTAAGCTGCAGTCCCTAAATCTCCGTAAACTTGAAGTGAACCAGAAGCATCATTCATAAATAAATATCTCCCATCTTGGAAAATAGCAGTAACAGCACCTGTTATTTTGGCAATATCTCCTTTAGGAAGTGCATTGAATGCTGCTATATTTGCAACTTCTGGAAGAGGTAATATTGTATATATTGTTTCTATTGTTCCACTATCAGTAAGACCTTTTTTTGATGCTTGAGCCATAATTGTTGTAGTTTTTGAAACAACGATAGGCGCGGTATAAGCAATAGGATCTCCACCATCTAATGTGTATTTAATATCTGCACCTTCTGTTGCGCAAGACATCGAAACTGTTTGTGGCTCGTAATATGTTCCACCCTTTGGGGTTAATACTGGAATTGCAACAGTTGTTATTGCACCACCTACGGTTGTTACAGTAATAGTATTTATATTCAAAGTAGCAGTTACTGTAATACCTACTGTTGCAGCCATACCGTCCCAAGAACCGGCTTTAGTTCCGGGTGTATATACACCTGAATCAAATGTCATACCAGTGACAACTTTATTTCCTGCAAATTCTATTTTAGTTATATTTTCTCCATTAGTTGTAGAAAAAGTTAACGAGCCACCGTTATATGCACGAAAATCGATATTAGAAGTCCCATTCCAGAATCTTGCAGAGTTACTATTTAGGGCACCATCTATATTAGTAACTGTAATTTTAATATTTCCAGCAACTATTCCCTTAGCAACATCAATAAGTGTAAATTGCGCGTCACCTTTAGTACCAGTTGGAGCTACATATCCAAGAGATGTTGGATCTTGGCAATTTAGCGTCGTGGTTGTAGCCGATGCAGCGCTTATGCCTGCAACGACCATCATAATTGAAAGTAAAATTTTTTTCATAAAAATTTAATTTAGTGTTATATGTGAACAAATATATACATTACTTTAGTATAAATAAAGTATTAAGTCTATTATACCCAGTCGTTTTTTGTCATTAGTCTACGATAGTTCGTATCATATAAGGACTTAACGACTGTGTATAAAGATAGTTAAATAATGCTTTTATTTTTTCTCAGGAACTTCGCGAACAAGGAATATCTCCGTTGGAAAGTGGTCGCTATATCCATTTGTGAATGCACCTCCCACGAATGTACGTAGTGGATATCCTTTGCGATCTCCCTCTTGTGTCTTTAAAAAATCCTTATTAAGAATTTCGCATTTCCAATATTTTAAAGAATTGGGCTTATCATTTAATAGATTCGATGAAACAATGATTTGGTCAAATAGGTTCCATTGTCCTCTATATGCAAGCGTGCCTATGCCCTTGTCAAGCATTGCCCACCATGGGTTGTAAAATCCTCCTGCTACTGTCGCATCTTTCTTATCTCTTACTGCTCCTATTTCTTTGGCAACGCTCTTATCCATTGGGTCATCATTTAAGTCACCCATTATTATTACACCTTGATTTGGATCTACCGCAAGAACCGAGTCGGCAAGATGCTTGCTTAGGCGTGCGGCTGCTTCTCGTAAGAAGCTCGATTGCTCTTGCCCACCAAGTCGTGAAGGCCAGTGATTAACTATTATGCTCACTTTATCTCCACCAAGCATTCCTGTAACACACATTTGGTCGCGTGTCCTAAATCCTGGCTTCCCTTCTACGGAGAGAGTAGTATTTGTTACATTTAGTACCCTAAACATGCGTGGATTATAAAGCAACCCTACATCAATTCCGCGTCGGTCGGGCGAATTATGATGCACCACTTGAAGATGCCATTTCCTTATTGACTCTTCTTTAACAAGGTCATCAAGCACCGAACGATTTTCGATCTCTGATACTCCTATTATTGCAGGCCCCATAGGTGTGGTTGAAGTTGTCATTTGGCTTATTGCATAAGACATGTTTTTCAACTTAGAGTGATATTTCTCACTGTTCCACTGTCGTGGACCCTCAGGAGAAAATTCAAGGTCATACTTACCATTATTATTTATGGTATCAAATAAGTTTTCCAAGTTATAGAATGCAACACCATATACTTGATACTGCTTTCCCTGTGAAATGCCTGCAAAACTCGCTAAAAATGCGATGGCGACTATTAAAAGGATCTTCTTCATGTAAATTACTGTTTTTTTAGAACCTCAAAAATATACTTTTTTTTGATAATACATATAACAATTCCGTAAATATTGACATTTTGAACCATTTATTCTTCAAATATCAATGTTTTAATGCTATATAACATATTAAAACACTTTTGTCATATAGCTGTAATAGCATTTTGATTATTTTGCAAAGATTTTTAACGACATTATAGCTTGCTCTTAGATTTATTTCATATATTTGGAGCCCCTTTGAAAGAATAAAGGCTTTTTTTAACAACATGTATTTAATTTAACTTAAATAATTTAAGAATTTTTCAATTAATATCAACCTAATTTTTATGAGACTCAAACTGTTTTTGCTTCTAATGCCACTCTTTTGTTTCCCTTTGTTTGCACAAAACACTGGTATTCGTGGCGTAGTAGTTGATGCGGAAAGTGGACTACCTGTTTCGGGAGCAAGCATTATTTTGGAGAACCAAAATATACTTGTTGTAACCGGACCTGCAGGAGACTTCCTCATCTCAAATGCCGTGCAGGGTACCGACCAAATGTCTATCGTATCCTACGGCTATCAAGATTGGGCTAAAGAGGTAAACTTTACCACAAAAGTCATCGATGACTTGGGTAAAATACAACTTAAGGCCGAAGCTTTTTCTTCTTCTACGGGTTATCAAGATGAGATGCTCGTCAACGAATCACAACTTGAAGATGAAGAGGGTAACAGCCAAGCGGTGGGCGCTTTGACTGGCGCTTCTGATAATGTGTATTATCAAGCTGCAAGTTATGATTTCAACACCATGAGATTTCGCCTTCGTGGTTACGACAGCGAATATTCCGAAACATTTATCAATGGTGTGAACTTTAACGACCCTATTAGAGGGCGTTTTAACTACTCGATGATGGGTGGTATGAACCAAGTTTTCAAGAACAAAAACATTAATATTGGACTTGACCCTACAAATTTCTCTTTTGGCGAAATTGGTGGAGCTACTAATATTAATACTTATGCACAAGACTATGCTCCAGGATTTAGAGGTAGCGTTGCATACACTAATTCTAATTACTACCTACGTGGAATGGCTAGTTACTCTTCGGGGCTTGACAGTAATGGCTGGGCTTTTACAGCTTCAGCTATCGTACGTTATTCCGATAAAGGCGAAGCTCCTGGTACATTCTATCACTCTGCTGGATATTTCTTCTCTTTACAAAAAGTATTTAATCCACAACATAGCATATCTTTTAATACATTCGGAGCCCCTACTCAACGGGCAAGCACTTCGGCTACTTATCAAGAAGCCTATAACCTTGCTGGCAACAACCTTTATAACCCTAACTGGGGCTATCAAGACGGTAAAGCTCGTAGCGCTAAGATTGTTGAAACATTTGACCCTACGGCTATCATCAACTGGATATGGAAACCTAAGATGGGTACAACTCTAAACACTGGTTTTGGATTCCGTTCTTCTAATTATTCTTCTTCAGCTCTAAATTGGTACAATTCGGCCGATCCTCGTCCTGATTATTATCGTTATTTGCCTTCTTATTATCAGGCAGATTCTCAAGCATTTGACCTTTACACAAACTTGTGGAAAAACGATGAGTCTTTCCGTCAAATTAAATGGGATCAATTATATCAAACTAACTATTTGAATAACCTACAAAACCAAACAAGTAGCGTAAAGAAGGGGTCTACATATATACTCGAACGTCGTCACAGCAATCAATTGAATTTCCAATTCAACTCTACTCTTAATCATAGAATAAACGATTTTATGACTCTTCAAGCAGGTATAGGCGCTAATTACACAAAGGCTACCTATTATAAGACTATCAAAGACCTTCTTGGTGGTGAATATTGGATTGATATCGACCAATTTTCGGAACGCGATTTCCCAGATAACAAGCAAATGCTTCAAAACGACTTAAGAAATCCTAATCGTCACGTTACTAATGGTGACAAATTTGGTTATAACTACGACATTCACTCTATATCGGCTAATGCTTGGATTCAAAATATGATTAATCTTCCTAAATGGGACATTAATTATGGCTTGAAAATATCATACTCTACATATCAACGCGATGGTAAGATGCAAAACGGGCGTGCTCCCGAAAACTCTTATGGAAAAGGGGTTCGTCACTCATTCGATAATGGCGCTATAAAAGCTGGTGCTACTTATAAAATTGACGGACGAAACAATATCGTTTTTCATGGCTCTTATGAAACTCGCGCTCCTCTTGCCGATTATGCTTACGTTTCTCCTCGTATTAAAGATGACGCTATCGCTAATCTTAATGACGAACGAATACTTTCGGGCGACATTGGCTATATCTTCAATTATCGCCGTTTTAAAGGTAGCATTACTGGGTTCTGGACTAATATGTATAACGGCACTGAGCGTTACTCATTCTATGACGACCAATATTCTACTTTTATGAACTACGTTATGACTAACGTTAGCAAAACATATAAAGGGGTTGAAGTAGGTCTTGCTTATAAAATAACTTCAAGCATCACGGCAACTGCTGCTGGTACTTTCTCACGTTATCAATATAAAAACCGCCCTACGGGTACTCGTAGCTACGAAAACGGTATGCGCGCAGATACAACTCAGACGGTGTATCTAAAGAATTTCTATGTCAGCGGTACGCCTCAACAAGCCTATAACGTTGGTATCGATTGGGCAGCTCCTAATATGTGGTTCTTCAATATTAACGCTTCATGGATGGGAGATTCTTATATCGACCTTTCTCCTGTGCGACATGAAGAGATGCCTAACCTTTGGAAAATTTGTGACTCTGAACAAGAATTAATTCAAAAGACCAAAGAAATTACCACTCAAGAAAGATTAAACGACGCTTTTGTCCTTAACGCAAGTATTGGTAAACTCATTTACTTAAATCGTAAAACATCTTTAAACCTAAATGTAAATGTTGATAATATTCTAAATAATCGCAAGATTCAGACGGGTGGATATCAACAAGGACGTTTTGACTATACTAATTTCAACGCATCAAAATATCCTAACAAATACTACTATGGTCAAGGTATCAAGGTATTTGTAAACGTGGGTATTAGATTCTAATTAATAAAAACAAATTAAAAACAAACATACAGATATGAAATCATTTAAGTTATATCTCAGTTTATTGCTACTTATGACATTAGGCTTATCGAGCTGTCAAGACGACTTCGACATGCCTCCTATGCGTGTCCCTGTAGCTAAAAAACAAGCTAACACCACTATCTCTGCGGTGAAAGCTAAATATTGGAAAGAAGCAAAGAGCTATGTAGATAGCATTAAGGAACCTTTAATTATTAAGGGTACTGTTATTAGTTCTGATGCTACGGGTAACATCTACAAGAGTCTTATTATTCAAGACAAAACAGGGGCTTTAGCTATGTCTATTAATGCTAATAGCATGTACACTACCTATCGTCCTGGTCAAGAAGTTGTTATCGACCTTAATAATATGTACATCGGTAAATATGCTGGTCTTCAACAACTTGGTGCTCCTCAGTATAGCGATAAATATGGCGAATGGCAAACTACTTTTATGGCTTTTGAAACTTTCCAAAAGCATGCCGAGCTTAACGGCCTGCCTAACATTTCTAAAATCGACACCATTCCAGCCGTTATTGGTCAATTGCCTACTCTTCCCGACGCTGTTCGCACAATGCAAAGCCAATTGGTAAGTTTTGATAATGTTGAGTTTGAAGGTGGCGGTACACTAAAATATTCTGAACCAGATGCTTCTACAAGTCGCACTCTTAAAGATGCTCAAGGAAACACTATCATAGTACGTAACAGTAACTATGCTACTTTTAAAAACGACATCCTTCCTAAGGGTAAGGGTAAAGTTGTAGGTATCCTTAGCTATTTCAATAATGCTTGGCAACTATTGCTTCGTTCTACTGCCGATTGTATCGGATTCCAAAGTGGAAACACTCAAGGAACTATCGACAACCCATATACTATGGAGAATGTCCTAAAACTTCAAGGTAAAGGTTCGGGCTGGATGACTGGATACATCGTTGGTGCTGTTGCGCCAGAAGTAACTACCGTTAAGAGCAATGCCGATATTCAATGGAAATCGGGTACTGACCTTGCTAACACTATCGTAATTGGTGCTACTCCTGAAACTAAAGATATCAAAGACTGTATAATAATGGAACTTCCTCAAGGGTCTCCTATGCGTGCTGCTCTTAATCTTGTCGATAATGCTTCTGTATATAAAAAACAAGTTTGGGTTAATGGTACTTTTGCTTCTTATTTAGGTGCTGCTGGAGTTACTAAAAATCCAGGTCAAGTGGGCGACTTCAAAATTGAAGGAATAACACCTCCTCCAGTTCCTGGTGGTGACGGAAACGGTACTGCTACTTCTCCATTCACGATTAACCAAATCTTAGGTGGCTCTACTGGCTCTATGGTATGGGTTAAAGGATACATCGTTGGTTATGTTGAAGGTATGGTATTAAATGCTGAAGGCGCAAAATTTGGTGCTTCTACAGGTGCCACTAAAGTATATTCAAATATTCTTATGTCGGCTGATCCTGCTACTAAAGATTATAAAAAATGTATTCCTGTTCAATTACCTTCGGGCGACGCTCGTACGGCTCTTAACGTAGTAGATAATCCTGCTAATATTGGCAAGGAAGTTTCTGTCAAAGGTAATGTTGAAAAATACTTCGGTACTGATAAAGCATTAAAAGGTGTTGCAGAATATAATTTTGGTGGCGATGCTCCAGTTCCAGAACCCATTGTTCCTGTTACTTCTCTTAACGAAAACTTTGAAGATGCAACAACTATCACTGGCCTTACTGGCTGGGAATCTGTTACGATTGCTGGTGATAAATCTTGGTATATTTATACCTATAAGGCTGCCGATAAAGTTACTGTAATTAACAAATATGCTTCAATGACTGGCTATAAAGGTAAAGCTCCATTTGAATCTTGGCTTATTACTCCTCCTCTTAACGTTGCGGGTGCATCAAGCAAAATCCTTTCTTTTGAAACTTTAGTTAACGGATACGGTAGTATTTCAACAACATTTGAAGTATATGTTTTATCGTCAAACGATCCTAAGACAGCTACCAAGACTAAACTTAATGCTACTTTAGCAACTCCTCCTGCTACTGGATATTCAGTTGCAACAAGTTCTGGTAACATTGATCTTAGCTCTTATGGAAAGCAAGTATTTATCGGATTCTGCTATAAAGCAACCGATGATAAAACAGCTGCTTGGGGTGTTGATAATGTAAAATTTGGTCTATAACCCAATTATATAATACTCAAAAAAAGTGTGGGGCTGTTGCAAAAGTAAGCAACAGCTCCACTTTTTTATTTACAGCCAATTAAGTGTTATTCTTGCTGTCGTAGGTGATGTTAAGCTCCCTCTAACGCTATTAATTGCAGTAGAATATCGCTGATGATATTCATCACTCGCCACAGAATAGCCCTCTGTGTCATAACACATATATAGCACATAGCAAGTCATTGCATGCTCAATACGCTTTTGTAATATTGAATCCAGCAAAGAGTCGAGTTGCTCAGGTATTGCAAGGGAAAGTGTCATAATACCCGTGTCAATACTCCTAAAGTCATAAGCATTAATGTAACCTATAAATCTCGAACAAATATTTACATAAGCATCTTGCATCATAAATTCAAGCACTATACGATTATCTTCAGTAATTATCGCGGGACGTTTATTTGCATCTTTATCGCGCAACGCTCGCCAGGCACTCTCAGCAAATACGCACTTTAATATCTCATCTACACTAAATCCAAATTCCACAATTCTCATTCCTTGTGTTTTCATAATTTTATCTTTTTTCTTATTCCTATAAATACAAATATCAATCCCAGCACACCCACTAATATCAATATAACAGGAAAGCAATTACTCTTTTTATCAACCTTCTCACTTAACACCTCTTTATTATTATTCTCCCTTTTAACTCCCACATGCGCTATCTCACTACTCAAATAAGTATTATTTCGCTTTCTACTTAGCCGTGTAGCTCGCACACTTTTCAATGCACTGGGCAGCGTTTCTGTTGCTGGATAATAATCCCACTTTATTTCCACTACATCACTTGAGTCAATCTCGGCCATAGAGCTCACCATACTCCCATTAGCCACGCTATCAGTAGCGCTTTTCAACTCATATTCACGCTCATTAGACACCTTTTTATGTGACTTGCAACCAGCACCACACAATAGTCCAGCACTAAGCGCAACGGTTAAGCCTATTATAATGTAATGCTTCATATATAATCTTATTAGCATATTTTGTCGTTATAAAAAATTGTGATGCCCGTCGTTCTCTTAATACTATTGCAAGGGCATCACTAAGACTATAATTCTCATGGTGTTGCATCAATCCATCGACATGCCCTAATATCTCATACCACATCATACGTCGTATCGACATCCGCGCTGGCACATCGCCATTTCTTTTTATTAGGCTTAGAACTCTTAACGCATACTCAAAGCACACATGATAACGTGGCTTACCATTCTTTATCACATCTTTTATCACATTTGCCCTCAAAAGCTTCTCATCGTGTTGAAAATGAAACACAAGTTGTTCTTTATAAATTCGCACCAACTCTCGGTCGCGCTCCTCACGCAGTTTTAAATCTCTTTTCATCTTTATTGTGTGTTATTAATTAAGGTAATATTACCATTACATAGATACACCGATTCACCACTCGCGCACCTACTCTGCAAATATACAACAGACAAATGGTAAAATGCAAACTTTTATATGGTTATTTTACAACATAAACAACAAATCTACATCGCAACAGTGAACGTCGAGGACGTTCCACTCCAGATTCACAACTCACAACTCACCCAATCGAAGCAAAAGAACGTCGAAGACGTTCCACACCAGATTCACAACACAAAAGCTCACAGCTCAATCAATCGAAGCAAAAGAACGTCGAAGACGTTCCACTTCAGAACTTTAGTTCTGAAATTTAAC
>JAVWYO010000062.1:0-12016 GCA_036661515.1 Muribaculaceae bacterium
CAACGATATTATGCTCGATAGTACGACTTACATCATAACCTAAATTTAAATTGAAATGTAATTCAGGTAAGAAATGAAGAGCATAATCGATTTGTAAATTACCATTACTTCTCCACACCTCAGCAACATTATCTCTATCTTCAAGGATAGAAAGTGGATTTTGTGTAGCGTTAATGTTATATGCAGCACCACTCATCCAAGTTGTATAGCCATTATATAACTTACCAGCTGAGCCTTCAGCCATAGGATAATTTGTATAAACAGGCTTTGTAGGGTCGGCAGCAATAGCAGCACCAACAGCACCACTATCAGCAAACTTATTTTTCAAGAAATATCCCTTAGCATTAGCATTAACGCTAAGAAGACCGTTGAAGAATTTAGGAGATAAGTTGAACCCAGCCGTCAAACGATCCATTTTGCTACCTTTAAGAATACCATTATTATTAGTATAGGTAACAGCAACACGATAAGGTAAGAAACCAGCAGTACCACCAACACTCAAGTTATAGTCACTTGATACCGTTGTACGAAGTACTTGATCTTGCCAATTAGTGTTAGACTTGCCAAGGACTCCTACTGCTTCACTCTTTTCGCCAAAGAAACCAACTAATTGATTTCTTAAGCCTGTTGCATCAAGAGGATTCCATGTTTTACGAGCAGTGTTAACATACATGTTAGCAGAGAAGTTTACTTGAGGTTTCCCAGCAGTACCTTTCTTTGTTGTAACAATGATAACACCATTTGATGCACGAGAACCGTAAATAGCGGTAGCCGATGCATCTTTAAGAACTGTCATCGATTCAATGTTATCGGGAGCAATCATAGCAAGAGGATTACTCATACCTTGAACACTTGAGTTATCGATAGGCACACCATCAATAACGATAAGAGGGTCGTTGTTGGCATTCAAAGAAGAACCACCACGAATACGTAGAGTAGCTCCGCCTTCAGGACCACCACCACTTGAAGTAACTACAAGACCTGGAGTTTTACCAATAAGAAGATCTTGAGCTGAAGTTGCAAGTCCAACTTCAATTTCACTTGGTTTAACTGTCGAAACAGCACCAGTAGCATCTGATTTCTTAACTACACCATAACCAATGGCTACGACTTCATCAAGATTTACTGAGCTACCTTTAAGTTGCACCTTTATATTGGTGCGACCAGCAACAGCTACATTAACGGGAGTGTATCCCACATAAGATACCACAAGAGTGGCATCGGGAACAACTTCGATACTAAATTTGCCATCGAGGTCGGTAGCAGTACCGATAGTAGTGCCTTTAGGAACTACATTGGCTCCAATAAGAGGCTCACCGGCATCATCAACGACTGTACCTTGTACAGCGATTTTCTGTGCTAAAGCAGGAAGAGATAGGCATAATGCTAAAAGCAAAGTAAGCCAAGCCTTCCGATTCATCTGAAAACAAATGTTCTTCATGCAAGAGTTTTTTTTAGTTTTACATTGGGTTTATATTAATATTCTTTTTATTATACATATATCAATCTTAGGTTGTTAGGCATCAAATACCGACGGTGGGTAAACAGGTGAACATTGCTCAAGGTATCTCACAAATAGGAGTACCGCGTGTAACGATAGGTTTCTAACAGTTCTTATACATGGTCGAGGTCTTCACGCATTGTGTCCGTTTATTTTCCGTATTTCTTATGCAGCATATAGCTCAACAACAAATAGTGCTATACATACTGGACGCAAATTAAACACATATTTTTCAATATTCTAACTATTTTCAAATCAAAAATGACGAAGACGCAAAAATTTAACTATGGTTAATCGAAATTTTATACTTATTTTAACAACCGAAGGTGACAAAAATTTGCTAAAACAAAGCAAGTACAAACATTTTGCTCGTTTTTATAGGCTATTTCTGTCGCCATAGTGTAGATATTTTACGTTTGATAGCAATAATATTTCCTATTGTAATAAGTGACATAATCGCGATTCCTGCGATAAATGAGATGACAAGTCCTGCGCTTTCAGTACCGAATGCCTGGAGCATGGGTAAATATTGAGTGCGCAAAAGTAGCATACTAATAATTGCGCCAACACACACCACAGAGTTTATCACAATAACCATCATTATATAAGGGTGCGATACTTGCTTTGGCGAGTATCCGAGCATGAGCAAGTCTTGCAATTTCTTACTGTTCTTTTGCAAAATCAAGTAAATACTTAACATAAGTACAAAGAACGATAATGCACTAATAAGGACACCTACAGCCACTACAATACCGATTATAATTGTAAGGAAATAATTAGCTTTGCCACTTTCGAGTTTGTCGCCTGCAATTTCATAGTTGTGAGCGTCCATAAACTCTTTTATCTTTATATCTCCGGGATTGCTCACCTCTACGATTAGACGCGATGGTTGTTGACTTCCACCTTGTGCATAGCGGTCGTTGCTCCATTGCATGAAGTCTTGAGGCACAATTATAGTATTAAGGCGATTAGAGAATCCTATGATACGCCCTTTTATAACTTCAGAAACGCCATTGCCATTAAAGGTGAACGTTAAGGGAATCATTCCTATCATTCCCTCGCTGATTTGTGGCATTCCTTGTGCAGCCGCAAATCCAAAATTATAAAGTGAAAGATAATCTTTTGAAACTATTACAGGAACTTGTGGCTTATCGGGATTGAATTTCCATTCGGCAGAATTGACATCAATAAATTCGCTTGGAATAGACTCAAAGAAAAAGTGACTTTTTAATGAACGCCCACCATCGCCGAGCCCAACTGTGGCATCGATAGAATAATCTGAAGTCGTGAATTTGCCAACTTTGCGCACCCACGCCTGATTTTCGAGTTCTGAAATCTTATCATCTGAAAATTTTGAGGAGCTACCCATGAGAGAACCAAGCCCGGTTACACGTTGAGTGACAATAAGATAATCGCGCTTAATAAAACTCTCTTCATCATCAAAGACTGGACGCACATCGCTATAGAACTGAATTGCGAGTATCACGATAGTAAGCCCTATAAGATTTGCGATAGAGAATCCAATCATCTGTCCAGCACTCACATGCTTACGAAGCAATCGCCACATTATATTTTTCATAATTTCAATTCTTTATCTACTTTGATTAATATATTATTGCCCACAGAAGTTGAAATAATTGCAGCACCCTGTTTAGAAGCCTCTTCGGTAATAAGATTACCGACAATACGATTATTAGTAGCATCTAAGTGGCTCACAGGCTCATCAAGGAGCATGAAATCGCATGGCTGACACAATGTGCGAATAATTGCCACACGCTGTTGTTGGCCGATAGACATGCGCCCTACCTCACTTGCAAGATGCTCGGCAATACCTAATTGTTCAAAAAGAGAGTTAATCTCCTTAGGTGATTTAAAATTTGTCAATCTATTTTTTAATTGGACATTTTCAAGAGCCGTTAACTCAGGGAAAAGGCGCAATTCTTGTGGCAGATAAGCGATATTTCGGCTACGAATTTCGCACCATCGCAATACAGGAAAATTACGAATATCTTCACCATCAAATACTATATTTCCGGTATAATCGCTACGAAAACCATATATATAGCTACAAAGTGAGGATTTTCCAGTGCCACTTTCGGCGGTTATGAGATAAGATTTTCCTCGTTCAAATGTGATATTCTGGAGCCATACTTCAGAGCTATCATCGTCTCTTCCAGCAAATACGCATGGTAGAGTATTTTCAATCGATATTTTTTGCATTTATATTTTCTCCTTTGAAAAGTGCAAAGATAGTGCAAATGAGAGCAATATAAAAATGAAAATATGTTTTCAATTTTTTGATTGCCGAGTGTAGCCTATTTTATTAAAAGATAGTGCAAATGAGAGCAATATAAAAATAATTTAGTCTAAGCAACGTCCTTTATTGTCAATCTCTTCACCATTATATGGCTCAATATGAATATTAATGATAGAATCACCATATTTTTTTATGATTGCTTTCTCGACATGAGATGCAACATTATGAGCCTCAACGACAGTAGCAGTAGGATCTACTTTAATATGAAAATCAAGGACAAAAAGATTGCCATTCTTGCGAGTACGCAGATTGTGATATGTTTTCACTCCATCAACACCTATGATTACATCGCCTATTTCATTATTTGTAGATTCAGATAACGATACTTCGAGCAATTCACGCACAGCAGGAAGTCCAAGTTTATAAGCAACAATTGCAATAAATACACTCACAAGCATCGCAGCAAGTGGATCAAGAATACGCCATGAGTCGC
Organism: Muribaculaceae bacterium; assembly: GCA_036661515.1. GTDB lineage: Bacteria > Bacteroidota > Bacteroidia > Bacteroidales > Muribaculaceae > HGM05232. The sequence continues at coordinate 4,252 of JAVWYO010000062.1, forward strand.
CAAGAAACATTGCCCCAGAAATACCAACAAGAGTTGCAATACTTGAAAAAGCATCGCTACGATGATGCCAAGCATTAGCTATAAGCGCCATGCTCTGCACATTCTCACCCACTACTTTTGTGTAACGATAAAGCCATTCCTTACTCACAATCGACACAATCGACATTATAAGAGCAAAGTAAGTAGGCTTTTCTATATTTACTCCATTGAGAGATTCAATCACATTGTTTGAGCCCGACCAAAATATACCAAAAGCAACAATAAACAGAGCAACACTTATGAGCATCGTTGCAAATGTTTCAAACTTACCATGTCCATAACGATAATATTTATTTATGCCACGTGCCGAAACCCCTATAAAGACTATCACAATAATATCGGTGATAAAGTCTGATAGCGAATGCACACCATCAGCAATCATAGCACTCGACCTACCAAGAAATCCAGCAGTGATTTTGAGAACAGATAGCAAGCCATTAATAGCAAATCCTACCCAAGTGCAACGCTTCACTGCATCAGCACGCTTATTAAGCTCTTCAGTTGAATTTATATTACAATCCATAGAAATAATATGTTTTTAGACGGAGCAAAAGTATTTATTTGCAATGGATTATGTATAGTTTTTTGTGCGTTTTATCATAATTTATTTTCAGTCTAATGTAGCAATTATTCTTATTTATTATGAGTCTAAAGAATTTTCTTCGATGTTATCATTTATTTTTTCATTACTTTTGCCATTATGAAAAATTTATTTTTATTATGTGCTTTAGTCACAATATTTGTTAGTTGCAATGGAGGCGGTAGTAATCAACTTGTTGATTCGTCATCTATTGTTGAAGCTAAGGGATTTTCCATCTCAAGCAATAATAATTATACGGTGGTTTCTGTTCAAAATCCATGGAAAGTTGGCAGTACACTTCAATCATATATTCTCGTTCCTCGCGACAAGGAACTCCCAAAGAATCTGCCCGAAGGCACTGTGATACGCACCCCTATAAAATCGGCGCTCGTTTACTCATCGGTACATGGTGGCATAATTAAAGAACTTGGCGCAATAAATAGCATTAAGGGTGTGTGCGATGCTTCTTATTTCAACATGGCAAGCATTCAACATGGTCTTAGCAAAGGCTCAGTTATTGACGCTGGTCAATCGATGTCGCCATCTATTGAGAAAATAATAGAATTAGCTCCCGAAGCAATCATTTTATCACCTTTCCAAAATGCTGGATATGGCGCACTCACAAATATAGGAATACCTATCATAGAATGTGCCGATTACATGGAAGCGACACCGCTTGGACGTGCCGAATGGATTAAATTCTTTGGTTTACTATATAATAATAGTACTGGTGCCGACTCTATATTTAATGACGTAAGCACAAGATATAAAACCCTAACGGCTCTCGCTAAAGCACAGAAAATGCAACCAAAAGTAATCTCAGAAATGGTTACGAGTGGGGTGTGGTATGTGCCGGGTGGTAATAGCTATATGGCACACATCATAGCTGATGCTGGTGGCAATTACCCCTGGAATAATGACAAATCCACAGGCTCACTTTCGCTCGACTTTACACAAGTTTTCGATGTGGCTCACGATGCCGATATTTGGCTACTCAAGACATTTGGTAACGACCTCACCTACCAGAGTTTGAAAGATAATTACGAGCTTAACGCTCAATTTGATGCTTATCAAAAACACCATGTTTATTCGTGCAACACTGCTACGACATCTTTATTTGAAGATTTCCCGTTTCACCCCGATATTTTATTAAAGGAATATATAAGCATCTTTCACCCTTCTGTGATTCCTGATTATACTCCTAAATATTTTAAGCCTCTTACAAAATGAGCAATAAGCGATTTCACATAGTACTATGGCTGTTAATAGCAATGTTACTCGCTCTTGTGGTGGGAAATCTGCTCATAGGCTCAGTAAAAATCCCTGCAAGTGAAATTATTAATATTTTACTTGGAGATGTCCCATCAAAACAATCATGGAGCATAATTATTATGCAATCGAGGCTACCAATGATAATCACTGCCGCACTTGCAGGTGCTGCATTATCAATATCGGGATTATTATTACAGACGGCATTCAACAATCCTCTTGCTGGTCCATCAATACTTGGCGTTTCTACTGGAGCAAGTCTTGGCGTTGCCATCGTTATGCTCATGTTTAGTGGCATGCTTGGTACTCTTTTTGGTTCAACTATTGGTGGATACGTCAGCATTCTACTTGGAGCGATGGTTGGAGCAATGGCGATTCTTGTTGTCCTTCTTATATTTTCATCATTCGTTAAGAGTGCAACAATGCTCCTAATTATAGGTATAATGGTTAGCTATTTAGCCTCATCGGCAATCTCATTTCTTAACTTTTTTGCCACACAAGAGGGCGTTCATTCCTATGTTATATGGGGACTTGGCAATTTTAGCGGTGTAACAATGAGCCAAATGCCAATATTCTCAACACTCATTATTATTGGGCTTGCATGGTCGGCATTAATGGTAAAGCCACTTAACGCCCTTCTACTTGGAGAACGATATGCCGAAAATCTTGGAATAAATATCAAATCGACACGCAATAAGCTATTACTCATAACAGGCATTCTCACTGCCGTAACAACAGCTTTTTGCGGTCCAATAGGTTTTCTTGGACTCGTTGTGCCACATATTGCAAGGCTATTGCTTAACTCATCAAACCATAACGCCCTTATTCCTATAACAATATTAAGTGGTACCGTTATAGCCCTTTTATGCACACTAATAAGTGTGTTACCTACTTCAATAGGAATTATTCCTATAAATGCTATAACTCCCGTTATTGGAGTGCCCATTATCATATATATTATTTTAAATCGTCGTAAAATCCAATATTTCAATTAGCAACTAAATATATATATGTCAACAGCAATATTAGAAACACGAAACCTCGCCATTGGCTACCGCAAAGGGAAGCAACAGCACACTGTTATGAGCAATTTAAATCTCGCTCTCGACGGTGGTTCTATTGTGTGCATTCTCGGTGCTAATGGCATTGGAAAATCAACTCTACTTCGTACAATTGCTGGCACGCAACAGCCTTTAAGCGGAACTATTGACATCAACGGCAACGATATATCAAAATTGCAGAAACGCGATCTCGCAAAGCTACTCGGACTCGTTTACACCGACCGCACTCAAGCTGGTGGACTTACTGTAACAGAACTTGTGTCTCTTGGCAGGCAACCCCACACTGGATTTCTTGGACACCTTAGTAGTGAAGATTACATAATAATAAGCCGGGCTATTTCTGATGCAGGAATTAGCCACAAATCTCACTCTTTTATTGCCGAATTATCTGATGGAGAACGTCAAAAAGCAATGATTGCTAAGGCTCTGGCACAGGAAACACCTATCATTATCCTTGATGAGCCTACGGCTTTCTTAGACGTGTCAAGCAAAATTGAGACTATGCGGCTACTACATTCATTGGCTCACACAGCAGGAAAAACGATACTTTTATCATCTCATGATATTTCACAATCACTACTTCTTGCCGACTTTCTGTGGGTAATTACAGCCAATGGTGAAATAAAGCAAGGTGTTACTGAAGATATTATACTCAGTGGGACACTTGATGAGATGTTTCGGAACGACAATATCCATTTCAACTCGGCTATTGGCGATTTTTGTACCGAGCCAAATTTTAGTCGCAAAGTAAATGTGTGTGGCAGTTCTCAAGAACTAATTCACTGGTGTTGCAATGCACTTCATCGTAATGGAATAGGCAATGATAGAAATGCAAAGGACTGTGTTACTATTAATTCGCCATGCAACATCACAGTATCATTAAGTGGCAACACAGTTAATGCAAACAGTATTAGTAATCTATTATCAGTATTGAATAGGTACAATAATTGAGAGACAAACGCGTTTATAGAGATAAGATGAAAAGATTACATACACTTATTATATTAGTAGTTACAACACTGACTATAATCAACACAGCTTGTATTGAAGATGACTTCACTTCGAGCAGTGGCGATACTCTTACGTTTTCTACCGACACTCTTGCCTTTGACACTATTTTCACTGCCGTTGGCACAGCTACACACAAGTTTACCGTTTACAACAGGCACAGCAAGATGATAAATATATCAAGCATTAAGATAAATGGTGAATCAAAAGCAAAGTTCTATCTTAACGTTGATGGAGTGAAAGGAAATGAATTTAATAATGTAGAAATCCGTAGTAAAGACAGTATATTTGTCTTTGTGGAGGCTTATATCGATCCTACCGATAAAAACAACCCCATTGAATTAAAAGATAAAATCGAATTTATAACTAATGGCGTAACTCAAGATATAGTGCTTACTGCTTGGGGACAAGACGTGAAACGTGAACACGCCACAGTTATTTCAAAAAACACAACTTTTACAGCTGAAAGGCCTTACGTAATCTTCGATACACTGCATGTCGAAAAAGATGCTACCCTCACTCTTGAGCCCGGCGCAAACCTTTATTTTCACGACAAAGGCGCAATGAAAATAGATGGGAAACTTATAGCAAATGGCACTCAAGAAAAGCCTATTAACCTGCGCGGTGACAGGCTCGACAAAGTCGTTGGGGGAATTAGTTACGATATAATGTCGGGACAATGGGGCGGAATAACCTTTACCAGCGATAGCTACGAAAACGAGATGCAATATGTGCTTATGCGTGGTTCCACTACTGGTGTTACTATTGACTCATGCAACATTGACCGACGCAAATTACACATTTATAATAGTGTACTCCACAATTCAAGCAATAGCGTACTCCTTTCAAAACACGCATGGATTGATGCCGAAGGCACAGAATTCTCTGATGCTAAAAATTCAGTGGTTAACCTCACTGGTGGCAAGATTACGTTTGTTCACTGCACAATTGCAAACTATTATTTATTCAGCGCAATAAGTGGCGCACTACTATCGGTAGATTACATAATGCCTAAAGACCAAAAGGAAATCCCACTAATGGTAGCATCATTCAATAATTGCGTGATATATGGCAATGCTGGCGACATCAGCAATGGAAACCTTGAAGGTAGCAATGTATTTCTACGCTCTTGCCTACTGAAATCAAGTGGTACCGACGACAGTAATTTTATTAATTGCACATGGAAAAGCGATCCTATGTTTTACACCGTAAGAGAAGATTATATCTTTGATTATAGACTTCGCAACAAGAGTGAAGCCATAGCCAAAGGCGACGTTTCGCTATGTCCTCAGAGCCTAAAATATGACCGATATGGCATCGACCGATTTTCTCGTGAAGGCATTGATATTGGAGCCTACACTTGGGTCCCTGCAAAAGATGAAGAAACCGACAAAAAGTAAATAGCTACTCACATTATGCCAACGATTAAACGCACAACAATAGAATTTGATAAAATTCGCTTTTATGCCTATCATGGTGTAATGCCACAAGAGACACATGTAGGAAATATTTTTGAGGTAACTATTCGTGTTGATTATCCATTCTCAAAGGCAATGCTAAGCGATGACCTTGAAGATACACTTAATTATGCGATGCTTTACAACGTAATAAAGACCGAGATGGACAAGCCTTCTAAATTACTTGAACACGTCGTATATCGCATAATAAATGCTATCAGCACAACTTTTCCTAAAATTTTAGGCGGTACTATTAAGCTCACAAAGCTCACCCCACCTATCACAGGAGAAATGGCTGGTGTGTCGGTAGAAATTGAATGGTAGAAGCCCCTATTTTACTGGAATCTTCTCTATACGGCGAATATGCCTATCACCTTCAAATGGCGTTTCAAGAAACAATTTTACAATCTCAAGAGCCGTTGCATTATCGATAAAGCGACCAGGCATAGCAAGCACATTTGCATCATTATGTGCTCGTGCAAGTCGTCCAAGCTCAGGCAACCAACACAGAGCCGAACGTATTCCTTGATGCTTGTTAAGCGTCATATTAATACCATTGCCACTGCCACAAATTGCAATACCAGGATAGCATTCGCCACTCTCCACAGCAAGTGCACAAGGATGCGCAAAATCGGCATAATCACAGCTATCAGCACTATATGTACCAAAATCTTTATATTTAATGCCATTAGCATTTAAATATTCTATCACAGCATTTTTTGTATCAAGCCCTGCATGGTCACAGCATAGAGCTACTGGTGTGTTCGCTTTTAATATTGACATAAAAATTTGTTTACTTTCATCACAAAGCTAATAATAATATTCCTATATTTACGAATTAAATAATAAAATTCAAGATAAAATGGAAAAGAGTTTTAAAGATGCAGTGAAGCATCGTCGCACATACTACGCTATCAGCAATCAATCTACGATAGGCGATAGTAAGATACAAGAGATTATCGAATTCGCCATTACAAATGTGCCATCGGCATTCAATTCACAATCATCGCGAATTGTGTTACTACTGGGCGAGCATCACACAAAATTGTGGGATATTGCTAAAGAGGAGTTACACAAAATAATTCCTCCTGTTGCCTACCCTGCTACTGATGCCAAAATTGACTCATTTGCTGCTGGATATGCTACAATTTTATACTTTGAGGATATGAACACTGTAGAATCGCTCCAAAAGCAATTTGCAACCTATGCCGAGAACTTCCCCACATGGTCACAACAAGCATCTGCTATGCACCAATTCACAATTTGGACAATGCTTGAAGACAATGGATTAGGCGCATCATTGCAACATTATAATCCTCTGATTGACGCACAAGTCCACACACAATGGGACATTCCTCAAAGTTGGAAACTTATTGCTCAAATGCCATTTGGCACTCCTTCTCAAGAGCCAGGCGAAAAAACATTTGCTCCTCTATCCGAACGTGTAAGAATATTCAGATAAGGGATTTAGTTCTTGTGAATAAGAATGAACTGATGGCGCAAAGAACCATTAGTGCGGAGGTTGAATATAGTATATTGCCCAATCCTGCCAACGGGGAACATATTCCACCAATCATAAATGTAAGAAATCCCAGCACGGCTGATGCATTTCCAGAATTGACCTTTATCAACTGAAGCGATAGTGTAGTAGATGTGGGTAATATCATGCCAAGATAGAACAACAATATAAATATTGCAACCTCTACAAACCATATAGAAAGCCCCAATATTAGCGTTACTCCTACTACAAGGCTCATAATCATCAATCCTTTTGCACCCACCAAGAGCCCTTTCTCTATTGTGTAAACCTTTATCACTAAAAGGCTCCCAATCATGATTCCAAGCGCATTTACGCCAAAAAGAAGTCCATAAACCACTGGAGACAGTCCATAATGCACCTGAAATATAAATGGTGATGCCGAGATGTAAGTAAACATCACACCCATTGCTGATACTTGTACCATCACATATTGCATGAATTTGCGATTTTTCAATATTGGCACAAAACCAATAAAAGCTGATTTTAGATTACCATTATAACCCTTTGACGACTCTTTGAACCACAAAATAGCAATGGCAAGCATAAAGCCTACAATTAACAATACACAAAAGATGCCACGCCAATCGGTCACCATAAGCAACAACCCACCAAGCACAGGTGCACATATCGGAGCAAGACCTTGTATACAACTCAACATTGAAAAAAATTGCGCAAGTTGTTTTCCCTCATACAAATCGGCGGCAATTGATTTTGATATTACCACTCCACCAGCACCAGATAACCCTTGTATAAATCTAAAGAAAACAAACTGCCATATAGTAGTTGCGCATAAACAACCAATGGTAGAGAA
>JAVWYO010000063.1:0-11954 GCA_036661515.1 Muribaculaceae bacterium
TTTAAGACTAATTCAGTGTATTATAACAGTTTTGCAAAATAATATTGAATTATAATAAAAATAATAATAAAGTAATTTCCATTGTTATTATTTTTTGTATAAATTTGCAAAATAAGAATAACAACTATTATTTTATCACATCTTTTTTTTATCATTATGAAAAAACTGCAACACCTTTTATCTATTGCTATTGTAGCACTGTCAAGCTATGCCTTGACTTCCTGCGATAGTAGTTATGATTTATCGAAGAATCTTAATACGGATATCACGATTGGTTCTAATTTTGTGGTTCCAGTTGGTAAAACAGAAAAAATCCTTTTAAATAGGATTATTAAGACTGGAACAAATATTGCAATCAATAATGAGGGTATTTATGAGATTTCGGCCGATGGGAAATTTAATTCTCAAGTGGCAGCGATTACACCAGTTAAGCTAAAGGAATTTAATCCTTTCTTTAACGACATTTTTATAGAAATAAAAAAGACAAACAGGGCTTCTGCACCTGAGAGCATCTTTTCTACTAAATTAACTAATACAACTACATATAACATTGATGTAGTTCTTCCTAAAGAAGTAGAATCGCTTTCGTATGCCGAATTTAGTGCAGGAAATGCCACTCCAGTAAAAACGAGTATGAGAATTTCTATTGCGTCATTACCTAAAGGCGTAAGTAGTGTTCATCTAAAAGAATTAAAAATAGTGTTCCCCGAAATTTTCACTATTGATGGACAAAATGGTAATTCCATTATTTTTGATGACATGATAATTAATGCCAATAAATTATTTGTTGATATGCCAATTCTTATTAATGGTATTAAAATAAGCAAAGAGCTTGAAAGCAAATATATTAAGAAGATAGGTAATGATAAGCATCTTATTATAGACACAGATCTTGATATTAGCTCTGACGTTGATATATCATTTAATGCTACACAATTAGAATCAAACTCATTAGTTTTCAAATTTGCATATATTATTCCTGAAATTTCAATAACAAAAGTTGGGGGTAAATTAGTCCCTGACGTAAAGATTTCAGAATCGTTGAGCCTTGGAGATATCCCTGATGTTATTAAAGGTGATGGCACAAAATTTACGCCAAGCGATATAGCATTAAATCTCGATATTAGCAATCCTATTAATATGACCCTTGCAACAAATTTAATTATTACACCTTGGGATAATAAGCTTAATGCTGGTACAGGAAAGGCAGTTTCTGTTCCTCTTAATATTAATCCTTCTGCAAATAGTAAATTTGTAATCAGTAATACGAAACGAGATGTGCCTGCTGGATATATTAATATCGTAAATCCAGAACTTACTTCACTTCTAAGCAGCGTCCCTGATTCTTATCGTATTGAATCGGATAAGATAATTGCTGACAGTAGGAATGGAAATGAAAGTATACAACTCGGGAACCCATATGACATGGCTGGAAAGTATGACATTAAGGTACCATTTATATTTAAAGACATCAATATTAATTACACCGACTCAATTGATAACTTGGTTTCGGATCTTAAAGATGTTGCAAATAAGACCAATAAGATTATTGTAGCTGCTACTGGTGTTAGTACAATACCAACCGATTTAGAAGTTAGTGTCAAGCTATTTGATAAAGCGGGTAACGAACTTAAGGGTATAGATGTGGAGTTATCTAAATTTAAGATAATAGCTGCTGTTGGAGATAAGGAATCACTTTCGCCATTAGAAATAATTCTTACAGAAAAGGTTGATTCAAAAGATCTTGAATTGCTGGATAAGATATTATACACTGTGAAAGCATCTTCATTAGATGGTAAAACAGATATTGTGCTGAAACCAACTCAATACTTACTTATTAAAGACATCGTTGCTAAAATTCCTGAGGGGATAAACGTAGAATTATAACCCATTAATTTATTCCAAATGAAAACTCTTATTAAAAACATATTAATGGTAATGCTCGTTTGCACAACCATTCAAATAGCACCTGCACAAACTCTTCATTCTCTGTATTTTCTTGAAGGGAATAATCAACGTAACAATCTAAATCCAGCGTTTACAAGCAAAAGTGGATACGTGACATTTCCAGCATTAGGTAATATCTATATTGGGGCTAATTCTAATATTGGTCTTGGCGCTATAATGCAACCTCGCGGAAATGAGATGGTAACATTCATGCATCAAAGTATCGGAATAGATGATGCGCTAAGTAAGTTTAAAGATAATAATACCGTTGAGGCTAATGTTGGGCTCAATATTTTCACTCTTGGATTTAATAAATGGGGTGGCTCAAACACTATTTCACTCTCCGCTAAAAGTTTCACTGGCGCTTATATACCTAAAACGATTTTTACATTTCTTAAAGCTGGGCAAACGGAGCCAGAAACGCGATATGAAGCATCAAATATAACAGCAACTACCAAAAACTATGTAGAATTAGCATTTGGTCATGCACGCGATTTGAATGAAAAATTTTCGGTAGGTGCTAAATTTAAAGTACTTTTGGGAGCTGGATATGCAGAAGCTCATGTCGATAAAATGGATATTACAATGTCTCAAAATGAATGGTACATTAATGAAAGTAGCACATTAATTGCGTCTAAGGGCATTAAATTAGGCGTGAAAGACGATGGTGAGATTGACAAACTTAAACTTGGAGGATTTGGACTTGCAGGATTTGGGTTAGGGTTAGATTTAGGTATCATATATCGAATTAATGAACAGGCTAATGTGTCTTTTGCTATAACCGATATAGGTTTTATGTCATGGAATGGTTGTAGTTCAGCAAGCAATAAAAATAAAGAATTTAGATTTAATGGTTTCGATAATATTGGCGTTGAAGATGACGATAAAGGTAATAATGCCTTTGATGATGCCGCCGATGAAGTGTGGAATAGCCTAAAGGATATTGTAAAATATTATGATGAAGGAAAGCGCAACAAGACCACCTCACTATACTCTACATTTAGAGTTGCTGGCGAATATGGAATTTTAAATAATAAAATATCTTTTGGACTTTTAGGTACAATGCGAGTTGGAGCTCCAAAACTTTGGACAGAGGGAATGCTTACAGCCAATTTTCGCCCCACATCATGGTTTAACGCTGCATTAAATGGCTCAGTATCAAATATCCATAGTTCACTTGGTGCAACACTTAATTTTCATCCTAAAGCCGTTAATTTCTTTGTTGGAATGGATTATTTTCTTGCCACATACAGTAAACAATTTATACCTATTGATGCAGCAAAAGTAAATATAGGAATGGGACTTAGTTTTAATTTTTAGATAATATGAATGACGTACTAAAATTATTTTCAGCGCCACTACAAGGATACACTGAGGCAACCTGGAGAAATATTCATAATCGCATTTTCGGGGGTATAGATACATACTATACCCCATTTATGCGTGTTGAGAAAGGATTGTTTCGCCATAAAGATGTCCGAGATCTTAATCCTGCTAACAACAGCGTTGAGAGGCTCGTTCCACAAATAATTGGGAGTAACCCTCAAGAAACGAAAATAATGATTGATAAGCTTATTGAGCTTGGGCATAAACAGATTGATATTAATTTAGGATGCCCTTTCCCTTTAATTGCAGGTCGTCACAAAGGTAGTGGAATGCTTCCCTACCCCGACGAGGTGAAATCACTAATTGAAGAGGTATCTAAATATATCAATTGTGTAGAGTTTTCCATTAAAATGAGACTTGGTTGGAAGGATAACACTGAAGCAATTGCCCTTTTACCATATTTATATACCATTAATCCAATTCATATTACTCTTCACCCACGACTGGGCTTTCAACAATATAAAGGTGTCCCCGATATGGAATCATTTGAGAAATTTTATTCCACATGCACTGCACCTATTATCTATAATGGCGATATTAATAATATTGACGATATTAATCAGATAGCTACAACATATCCTAATCTGAAAGGTATAATGATAGGTCGTGGCCTGTTATCAAATCCAGCACTTGCACGTGAATATCAAGGAGGTAAAGCTGCATCTTATGATGAAATACTATTAATGCACGATGAATTATTGGAGCATTACAGCACATCATTGCAAGGTGATACACAGCTACTTACCAAGATGAAATCTTATTGGGAATATTTTATGCCCGATATTGATAAGAAGTTAAAGAAAGGTATAAAAAAGAGTAGCAACATGGCTAAATATCATGCTGCTATTCAGAATATAAAAGTAGAGTGTAAATCTTAGTTTGTCAACTTATTTGGGCGTATTTCAAATGAAACAAAGCAAAGAGAAATACCCCAATAGATAAATGCCAAAGATATTAGGAAGTCAATAGATGTCATGTTTGACAAATATCCCCCCTCAAGGAAGAAAAAGCCAATGGCAGATAGTAATATGCCATTTATCAAGTGTAGCCACCAATATTTATTGCGTTGTGACATAAATGATGAGATAATGGCACTAATGCCCCAATAAATGAAGATAAATGCAAGAAAATATGGCAGTACTGTTTCTGATAGTATTACACTTCTAATGAGCATAAAGCCTATGAATATGTCGATTATCCCACCAATAATCCACCAAGCTTTGCCAGGCACTTTATCTACCCCACCTCCTACAGCAAGTTGCACACACCCTGCCAATACGAGCATCCAGCCAAATAACTGAGATGCCACTGCATATCCCGCAATAGGGAATATCCAATAAACAAAACCACATGGTATCATTAGGACACCAATAAGCGTTACCAACCACCAGTGCTTGGTCTTACCCCAAAAATCGAAATGTATTAAGTCCATTTTTTAGATTTTGAAATTTATACTAAATTTTGGTCAATTATATTTACGATTTTATAACAAGTCTAATGATGTTTTTGTTTTTGCTAAAGTTTACATTTTAAGGTAAAACTCCTTTGTGAGTTCAATATACTTTGCTGAATATTTATGTCTTTCTATTTCAATAATCAAATCATCGGTCGTCGTTGCGGTTGACATAAACGAGAACTCCCACAAAATACGCTTTGGTATAGCCAACGGTGTAGGATAAACGACAGTCATCTTAGCTATCATAAGTCCATTATCAGTAGCAATATTGGTTATGGTATCCTTTGCATCAAATGGTGTAATAATAGATATTCGTCCTGTTTGAGATAATAGCGATTTTGCTCCACTAAGCAATTCATTATATGATAGTGAAGATGTGTGCCGAGCCAAAGTACGCCCAATATTTGGTGATTGAAGACCATTTTCGTAAAATGGCGGATTAGAAACAATATGTTCAAATTTAATATTGCAATTCTTAACAAATTCATCAAATGGAACATTTATCAACGATATTCGCTCATTCCATTGTGAATTTCGTATATTTTCATTCGCTTCATTAGATGCAATTGCATCTATTTCGACAGCAGTAATCATCGCTTTACATCGCTGTGCTACCATCAAGGAAATGAGCCCAGTGCCAGCACCAATATCAAGTATGCTCCCCTTAACATCATTAATATCACACCACGCACCTATGAGTACACCATCTGTGCCTACTTTCATTGCGCTAAGTCTATTTTGCACATTGAATTGCTTAAATCTAAATACACTTTCTCTCATATCTTGTAAAATTCGAGGGGTTACCAATACAAAGATAATTTATAAATTAATCAAAAAACTTATATTACTGATAATATACAATCTTATTGTTATAAAAATAGCTAATTATTTTCCTGCGTCAATGAAAATCCGTAAATTTGGCATTCTATTTGTCTATTATATATCAGACAACTTTTTCAAATAACAGATACTCAAACAAACTATGATAAATTTTTTTAACGACTTCGATAACGAACCCAATGACGAAGTTTCTAATATTATGCCAATATTCGCTGAGATAAAGGTTAACGACGAAGATGGCGATGATATGAAAGGAGTCAATGTAAATGATATCCCTATCCTTGCGCTTAGGAATATGGTGCTTTTCCCTGGCGTAACAATGCCAGTGGCTGTTGGTCGTTCTAAATCGCTTAAATTAATCACAGAAGCTCAAAAGGCTAAAATGTCTATTGGTGTCGTGTGCCAACGCAATGGCAAAATAGAAGATCCTTCCTTTACCGAATTATATAAGGTGGGAGTAGTAGCCGATATTATAAAGATTCTTGAACTGCCAGATAATACAACAAATGTGATTTTACAAGGACGTTCAAGTTTTAAGCTAAAAGAGCTTACCCAAGAGTCACCATATCTCAAAGGTAAAATTGCTGCAACAGCAGATATCTTACCCGAAAAAGATGACAAGGAATTTGATGCACTTATTCTTTCAATAAAAGAATTGACATTAAATATTCTTACAAACTTTGGCGATGAAGCAAAAGAAATGACTTTTGCAATAAAGAATATTGATAGTCCAATCTATTTAGTCAATTTTCTTGCTGCAAATACGCCTATCGACCCAGCTCAGAAACAAAAATTATTGCAAGAGCCGTCAGTGAAAAAGCGTGCTTATAAATTATATTCGCTATTATCCAAAGAGGCTCAACTTGTTGAGCTAAAAGCAGATATTCAGTCTAAAACTCGCGAAGATATTACTCAGCAACAGCGAGAGATGTTTCTTCAACAACAAATTCGCACTATTCAAGATGAGCTTGGGAGTGACGAAGACCAAGACATGAATGAGCTAAAAGAACGCGCTAAATTAAAGAAATGGGATGCCGAGACTGCAACTATATTTGAAAAAGAGATAAAAAAGCTTGAACGCATTCATCCACAATCGCCCGATTACTCAGTCCAATTTTCTTATATCGACTCTTTATTAAATCTTCCTTGGAATGAATACACAACCGACAATTTTAATTTAAAAAAGGTTGAGAAAATTCTAAATAAAGATCATTATGGCCTTGAAAAAGTAAAAGATAGAATACTTGAACATTTAGCCGTGCTAAAACTTAGAGGCGACATGAAAGCCCCTATCATATGCCTATATGGACCTCCAGGAGTAGGTAAAACATCTCTTGGAAAATCAGTAGCCGACTCCTTAAGCCGAAAATATATTCGCGCATCATTGGGCGGGCTCCACGATGAAGCCGAAATAAGAGGACACAGACGTACTTATATAGGTGCTATGCCTGGTAGAATCATACAAGGGCTAATTAAAGCAGGAAGTTCTAATCCCGTTTTTGTACTTGACGAAATAGATAAAATAGGTCAAGACTTTAAAGGCGACCCTTCATCAGCATTACTTGAGGTGCTTGACCCCGAACAGAATAATCATTTTCATGATAATTATATTGACGCTGATTTTGACTTATCTAAAATACTTTTTATAGCAACTGCAAATACACTGTCAACATTGTCACAACCATTGTTAGACCGCATGGAGCTTATTGACGTATCGGGATATATTCTTGAAGAGAAAGTTGAAATAGCTCGCAAGCATTTAATACCAAAGCAACTTGAAAATCACGGCTTTAGCGCTAAAGAGATTGAGTTTCCAAAGGTTTCACTTGCCAAAATCATTGAATCTTACACACGTGAATCGGGAGTGCGTGATTTAGACAAAAAGATTGCTAAGATACTACGTAGGGTGGCTCGATTGAAAGCATCAGACCTTGATTATCCTAATAATATTTCACTTGAGAAAGTTAGAGAATTTCTTGGAGCAGAAGAATATTCACGAGATAAATATGAAGGTAATGAATTTGCTGGAGTTGTCACAGGCCTTGCTTGGACATCTGTTGGAGGCGAAATACTATTTGTAGAATCATCTTTAAGTAAAGGTAAGGGCGAGAAACTCACGCTGACAGGTAATCTTGGCGATGTGATGAAAGAATCGGCTATTATTGCACTTCAATATCTCAAATCTAATTGTTCCATATTTGGTATCAGTGATGAGCTATTTGACAAATATAATATCCACATTCATGTACCCGAAGGTGCAATTCCTAAAGATGGGCCATCGGCTGGTATAACAATGGTTACATCTCTTGCTTCAACGTTTACACAACGTCGAGTAAAAGATCACCTTGCGATGACTGGCGAAATAACACTTCGTGGAAAAGTGCTTCCCGTAGGTGGAATCAAAGAAAAAATACTTGCTGCTAAACGCGCAGGAATTGCAGATATTATCCTTTGCGAAGAGAATCGCAAAGATATAGAAGAGATTAATGAACTATATCTAAAGGGTGTGACATTCCACTACGTAAAGACCATTAAAGATGTAATCGATATAGCATTAACTACCGATAAGATAGAGAATCCTTTCCCCCTATAAAAGGAAGAGATATTCACATAGCACAAAAAAATACCTTTCACTTTTTTAATATAGTGAAAGGTATTTTTTTATCTCAGCGTAAAAAAATACGCAGTAATTCTTTTCTACAAATCTAACGCCTCCTTGGCAACATTACGATACACTACTTTACCTTCAGTGTATTCTTGTGCTGCAATAAGTGTAGCTTTGGGCAATTTCTCATAATAACGAGATATTTCTATCTGCTCACGATTCTCTGAAATTTCCTCAAGAGTATCATTCATTGATGCAAATTCTTGTAATTTCTTTTCAAGATCATGCTTCATCTCAACAGCTATCTGGTTAGAGCGTTTACCAATAATACAGACTGTTTCGTAAACATTACCGGTGTCCTCCGACAATTTTATCATGTCGCGAGTTACTGTATTAAGCGGTGCATTTGTCTTCTTGTAGTCCATGTTCTAATTATATATAATATGTTTTTATTAATTTTTTTACGCGCTTTTAGTCCTTCACATAGCGACTTGCTATCTTAAAGATATTATCAGCTTCTTTGCGATTCTCA
Source organism: Muribaculaceae bacterium (assembly GCA_036661515.1). Lineage (GTDB taxonomy): Bacteria > Bacteroidota > Bacteroidia > Bacteroidales > Muribaculaceae > HGM05232. The sequence continues at coordinate 8,767 of JAVWYO010000063.1, forward strand.
CTATCTGGATAATCATTTATAAATGAATAATATTCATCGGCAACATCACGAAAACGCTCTGTCTTCTTCTCATCAACACTCTGTACAGCCTCTTGATAACGCGCTTTTAAAATTAAAAGTTCAAGTTGCTCTTTATATTTACTATATGGATAATCCTTTATTGCATTTTTTGCTACAATAACCGATGATTCATAATTATTACCCATATAATTACCCATATTATAGTAAAGCTGTGCATTCTGTAGTTCCTTTAGCACCAACTTATCTTGTAATTCAAATATCGCATTTTGAGCAATTGTTACTTTATCACTTTTTGGGAAATAGTCAAGAAAATTTTGTAATTCCTCAATAGCTTTAAGAGTTCCCGACTGGTCGAGTTGCGTTTCGGGAGAATCTAAGTAATAGCCATATCCTGAATAATAACGAGCCAATTCAGTATATTGTCCTTTGGGGTAATGATTATAATATGTCTTGAAATAAGCTCCAGAATTAGCATAATCTTTATTCTCATAGTTACTTAGGCCTAAGAGATACAAAGACTCTTCAGCCTTATCAGTACCTTTAAATACCGTCACCAAATCTACAAGAATAGTACTTGCTTGCGCATACTTCTTCTTTTCAAATGCCTTTTTGGCATATTCATATTTATAATTATAGTCGGTACTTTTCAAGGCTTTATTGTACTCGCCACAACTGGTGAGCATAATAAGGGAAAAAAGTATTAATGAAATACGTTGCATACTCGTTTAGTGATTTAGCTTGCAAATTTACTCAATTAGTTGCATTCCACAAACTCTTTAACCTAAAATATCTATATACATTACGATTTTCCCTTAGGATAGAGTCAACCAGCAGGTGCAAGGTCACTAAAAATTCTATTTATTGTGTGCTACACTATGTAAATTGCTCATAACATCGTATCTTTGTGGCATGGCACGAATACTTGCAATAGACTATGGGCGGAAACGCTGTGGAATAGCTGTTACCGACACTATGAAGATTGTTGCAAACGGACTTACAACCGTGGCAACACATACTCTAATGGAGTTTTTGAAAAAATATATTGTAGCTGAAAACGTTGAACGCATAATCATGGGACTTCCTATGAACATGGATAATACGCCTTCAGAAAGCATGAAATATATCACACCATTCCTAAATAGATTAAAAAAGGAGTTGCCAGATGTGCCTGTTGAGATGTTTGACGAGCGTTTCACTTCGGTTCTTGCGCACCAAGCAATGCTTGTGGGTGGAGCAAAAAAATCGACACGCCAAGATAAAGGACTTGTTGATGAAATATCGGCAACCATTATTTTAAATGATTATTTACAAAGTTATCAAGCTAAAAAAATATGATACTACCAGTCTATCTTTACGGGCATCCTATTTTAAGAAAGATTTCGCCCGATATTACGCCAGAGTTTCCAAAGTTAAAAGAAACTATTACAAATATGTGGGCTACCATGTATGATAGTTGCGGAATAGGCCTTGCAGCCCCTCAGATAGGGCTTAACGCTCGCATCATTGTTATTGATGTAGATCCTGTTGCGGAAACATTTCCAGAATTAAAAGGGAAGAAACTAACCCTTATCAATGCTCATCTTGAAGTGATAGAAGATGGCAATAAAGAGACGCGCGAAGAGGGTTGCCTAAGCATTCCACATATTAATGAAAATGTGACACGTACCGAGAAAATTAAACTTGAATGGGTTGACGAAAATTTCGAGAAACATGAAGAAGTGTTTGATGGCTATCTTGCACGCGTGATACAGCATGAATATGATCATTTAGATGGCAAACTATTTGTTGATCACATCTCACCAATACGCAAACAACTAATACGAGGGAAGCTAAATAGCATAATCAACGGGAAAGTAAAGTGCGACTATCGCACTAAAGGATATAAAAAATAATACATTATAAATATATATGGCTGACGATAAAAAAGTAATCTTTTCAATGGTTGGGTTGACCAAAACATACCCACCACAAAAGCAAGTTCTAAAAAATATTTACCTATCATTCTTCTATGGTGCCAAGATTGGCATTATAGGTCTAAATGGCTCTGGTAAATCGACATTGCTTAAAATAATCGCTGGTCTTGATAAGTCGTTTCAAGGCGAAGTAGTGTTTTCTCCGGGATACACTGTGGGCTATCTTGAACAAGACCCAAAACTCGATGCTGAAAAAACGGTTAAAGAGATTGTCCAGGAAGGAATGAAACATGTTCTCGACCTCCTCGCCGAATTTGACAAAGTAAATGAAAGTTTTGGAGACCCCGACATCCTTGATGATGCCGATAAAATGGACCAACTAATTGCAAAGCAATCGGAATTGCAAGACAAGCTCGATGCTGCCGATGCGTGGAACTTAGATAATAAACTCGAACGAGCTATGGACGCTCTTCGATGTCCTCCTGAAGACCAAAAAATAGGAACCCTATCGGGTGGAGAACGCCGACGTGTAGCATTGTGCCGATTGCTTCTTCAACAGCCCGATATATTACTCCTTGATGAGCCTACCAATCACCTTGATGCAGAATCTATCGATTGGCTTGAACAGCACTTGCAACAATATGCTGGAACCGTTATTGCTATTACTCACGACCGTTATTTTCTTGACCACGTTGCTGGTTGGATTCTTGAACTCGACCGAGGCGAGGGTATTCCATGGAAAGGTAACTACACATCATGGCTTGAACAGAAGACCAATAGAATGGCCCAAGAAGAAAAGCAAGCGAGCAAGCGTCGGAAAACACTTGAACGAGAACTTGACTGGGTGCGCATGGCTCCAAAAGCTCGTCAAGCTAAGGGTAAAGCCAGATTGTCATCGTATGACCAGCTACTTAATGAAGATCAGAAAGAAAGAGAAGAAAAACTTGAAATATATATACCAAACGGTCCACGATTGGGCAATAAAGTTATTGAGGCAGAGCATGTGCAGAAGGCATACGGCGAAAAGTTACTATTTAGCGACCTAAATTTCATGCTTCCTCCTAATGGCATTGTTGGCGTTATAGGTCCTAATGGAGCTGGTAAGACAACGCTTTTCCGCCTTATAATGGGACTTGAAGCGAAAGATAAAGGTGAATTTTATGTAGGAGAGACAGTTAAAATTTCATATGTTGACCAAAATCATAAAGACCTTCACCCTGATAGCACTGTGTATCAAGTTATCTCACAAGGTGT
>JAVWYO010000064.1:0-11744 GCA_036661515.1 Muribaculaceae bacterium
CGTTCCACTTCAGAACTTTAGTTCTGAAATTTAACCCTATAATGGAGTGAGCGCAGCGAACGCAATTGTAGGGCACCAAACAACCACAAAGCTGAACGTCGAAGACGTTCCACACCACCCACAGGTATCTGATAGAGTAGAAGCAAGTGGAGTGCAACGTCTTCGACGTAGAGAGCTGTATAGCAGTTTATTACCCCACAATTACATTGTGGGGTTAAATTTCAGAACTAAAGTTCTGAAGTGGAACGTCTTCGACGTTCTCGCTTCGCAACGCGCAAGCCATACCGCGCAATGAAAAAATCTGTGTCAATCTGTGGGAAAAAGAATCACCCACGCATAAAATATCAGTGGGCACTACACATCTGCTGGTGGGTTATGCTATTGTGTAGCGTCCTCCTGGTGCGGATAGTAATATGCCTTTAAATTCCAATTCTACTAAAAGGCTTAGGAGTTGCGAGATTGGGATATTTGTTGCTCCTGATAGTGCGTTTATGTGTGTTTCGCCATGTGTGGTGATGTAATCAACAATTGGCTGTTCTTCTGTAGAGAGGTCGGGGAAGAGTTGCTTTTCTTTTGGCTGATTAGATTTTGGTTTTTCCCATCGCATAGCATTAATTAGGTCGTCGGCGCATGTGATGAGTGATGCTGCATTTAGTCGTATTAATTTATTGCAACCTTCAGAATATTGGTCAGATGAGCGTCCTGGAAGGGCAAAGACATCGCGGTTATAACTTTCTGCAATTCCAGCTGTGATGAGAGCTCCGCCTTTTGATGCAGATTCTACGACTATCGTGCAATCAGAAAGGGCTGCTACGATTCGGTTTCGTGCAATGAAATTGGCACGATGAATAATATCTTGTGAAGTGTAGTCGGTTAAAAGTGCTCCTCCATTACGAATTATATTAATTGCACTGTTGCGATGTTGTGCTGGGTATATTGTATTAAGTCCATGTGCGAGTACTGCAACGGTAGGCAATCCGGCATTTAGAGCTGCTTTGTGAGCGCATATATCAATACCGTATGCCAGTCCGCTTACTATTATTGTTTTAGGGAAAGATTCCGCTATTTCGTTTATAATAGTTTCGGTGAAGTGTTGTCCGTAGGTGGTGGCATGACGAGTGCCAACGATGCTTATAACTTTGGGGGCGTTTAGATTACAATCACCTTTTGTGAAAAACAGGATTGGCGCGTCGGGTGCATTTAGGAAGCGTGTGGGGTAGGTGTTGTCGGTAAAATATGTGATTCCAATGTCATTTTTTGTAATAAAATCTATCTCTTTCAACGCCTTGTCTAAAGCCTTTTTTCGATAGTCGCTATTCATTATTTTACTCTTTGTCCCTAATGTGTTTTCTAACTCTTTTTCGGAGAGGTCGAAAAATTCTTTTTCTGATGGTATAATGTCGAGAATGCGTTGGGCTAATTCTGAACACATGCCTTTTAAAGAGGCAAAAGCAATTTTGTAGGGGAGCATAGTAATCTTTATGAGCGTTTATTGTAAATAGGCTTTGAACTTCTCGGCAAGAATTTCGCCACGTGTTAGCTTTCCGTTTTCGAGGCAAACACAACTAATAATAGCTTTTATTACTTGTTCGTTGTTATCTTTTTTGAAAATATCTTGATGAAATACAAATCGAGCACCTTTCATTTCAACCCATAGCTTGCTTATCATAGTGTCGTTGCTTCGTAGAGGTGTTTTGTAAATAACATCGATGCGATTAAGTACAGGAGCTATCCCTTTTTCTTGCATCTCTTTGAAAGAGAATCCAGCAAATTCACAAAACTCATGGCGTGTGTGTTCAAGATAGTGAAGATAGTTGGCATTGTTAACAATACCTTCAGCATCTATTTCATAATCACGTACTTTAATTTCGAGCGAAAATATGTAGTTGTTCATAAAAACGATAAGTTCATAAAAATTATGTGAAACAAAGTTACATAAATTTTGATAATCTACGTTGCATGTGTATCTTTGATTTGATATTTTATTGATACAAATTATTATGAGAAAAGAATTGCTATCGTTATTCCTTATATTTATGTGTGTTGCAACGGCTTGGAGTTGTACATCGGCAATAGTGTCGGGGTCTGTTACTAAAAACGGGCGACCACTATTGTGGAAAAACCGAGATACAGGAGAGGAAAATAATAAGGTAGCGCGTGTGAAATCGATTAATGGTAATTTTGAATATGTTGCGCTATATAATTCAAGTGATAAGAATTGTAGAGAAGCGTGGATAGGTCATAATTCTCAGGGATTTGCTATAATGAACACTGCATCGTATAACTTGAAAGCCGATAAAGTGAAGAGTAGAGATATGGATAAGGAGGGCTTTATTATGAGTGAAGCTCTTGCCAGATGTGTGACAGTAGATGACTTTGAGCGTTTATTAAAATTGCACAAAAAGCCACTTGGCGTAGAAGCTAATTTTGGTGTTATTGATGCTTATGGCAATGGTGCATATTTTGAAACTAATAATTATACGTATAAGAAATATGATTTAAAAGATGCCAAGAGTGGTGTAATAGTTCGTACAAATTATTCTCACAGTGGTAGAGACGGAGAGGGATTTGGCTATATTCGTGAAAATAATGCAGAGCAACTGTTGGCACAGCATATAACGAATAAAGATATAACTCCAGCAACATTTACAGAGGAGCTTTCTCGTTCATTTTATCATTCACTTATAGGAAAAGATTTTAGTGAAGATGATAGGACATGGATTGTAGATCAAGATTTTATTCCACGACGTATTTCTACTGCTTCGGTAGTTATAGAGGGTATAAAGCTGCACGAATCGCCCTTGTTGACCACTATGTGGACAGGAATAGGGTATCCTCCATGTTCTGAAATAAAACCAGTGTGGGTTGGCGAAAATGGTGTGCCCAAAGAATTACAAGCCGATGCCAAGAGTGGGCGATCGCCAGAATGCGATAGAGTGTTGAAACTAAAATATGATGTCTTTTCGATAAAACGAGGAAGTGGAAAGAGTTATTTGAATGTAAAGAAGTTATATAATAGTCGTGGTGATGGTTATTGTCAAAAATTAGAGATGGTGAATGCCGAGAATTATCGGAGAGGCTATGAAGCAATAGGTAACCGCCGTAATGAACTAAATAATAAATAGAATAGATATATATATTATGTGGAGTTCTGGGATATTGACTGTGGGGATGTTAATTGTATCTAATGTGTTTATGACATTTGCATGGTATGGACATTTAAAATTGCAAAATTCGGGTGTTAGCACAAATTGGCCTTTATATGTAGTTATCTTGTTTTCATGGGGTATTGCTTTAGCTGAATATGCGTTTCAAGTACCAGCCAATAGAATAGGATATGCAGGCAATGGTGGCCCCTTTACATTGATGCAACTCAAAGTGATGCAGGAGGCAATAACGCTTGTAATATTTACAATCTTTGCTACATTCTTTTTTCAAGGAGAATCGTTACGATGGAATCACTTAGTGGCATTTGTACTCTTGATAGGTGCAGTGTATTTTGTATTTCTTGATACTTCAAAATAGCATGACAAGAGTAATAACAAATAGCTTTAAAATAGCAAGCGGAGAATATGCAAGAATATTATTTCGCATTTTTGCCAATAAATGGTGGTGGGTGTTTGCTATCGTTGTAATTGGTATATTTTCATTATCGGTACTTAATATTAATTTTATATATGTTGCGTTGATGGTAATGTTCATTATCATTCCAATGATAATGTCGTTTCTATATATAGTTTATGGACTTGTACCCGAAAGCCGGTTGTCTATTTTAGCAAAAAGTGCAATTATCAATTGTGATGAGCTTGAATTGCATTTTGAAGATGAAAATGGCAACCTTGTTAAAGTTGAACATATATTATTGGAATCTTTTTCAAGATATGTGCCCCAAAAAAAATGGCTATTGCTATTTTATAAAGGTAGCAATTATCGCTTCTTTATTATACCTTATGACGCATTTAAAAGTGTAGAAGACTTGCGTATTACAATAGGTGTATTACGTAAGAAACTTGTTGCTGAATAGAATTACAAAAGTCGTATTGCAAATTTCTTTAGACGTTGGTCGAGCATGTGGTCGGGGATTATAGCTTTCACCGTATCAACCACAGCATTTATCATTCTTTCTTTAATGTAATCTTTACGAATAATGATAGAAATCTCACGAGTAGCAGGAGGTGATGAAATTTCACGAATGTTATGTGCCTGTTTTTTTGAAAGAAAAGGAATGTGCAATTCTGGGATAACGGTATATCCGCCGTTAGTGTCAACAATTTTTATAAGAGTCTCAATACTTCCAGCTTCGTATGTGTGATTGTAGGTAGTGCTTGCGTTACAAAAATTAAATATTTGATTTCGAGCGCAATGCCCTTCTTGTAGCACCCATAAATGTTCTGTTGGCATATCTGATGCTTTCAACTTGTTATAAAGATGAGAATCAAGCGGAGAGAAATAAGCCACAAAGCGTTCGTAGAAAATAGGAATTTCAAGTAGCTCTGAATTATCGAGTGGCGTTGACACAATAGCCATATCCAGGAGCGAATATTTGAGCTGCTCAACAATCATTGCCGTTCTCATTTCAGCAATTGCAAGTTCAACACTGGGGTATTCTTGCTTAAATTTTGAAATAAAATCGGGGATTAGATATGGTGCCACAGTAGGAATAATACCTATACGTAGGGTTCCTGAAATAGTAGCTACTTCGGAATGAACCATTTCGTCGATTTTTCCCATCTCTTCAAGTGTGCGTTGTGCTTGAATAATGATTCGTTCACCAATCAATGTTGGTTCAATTGGGTGTTTTGCTCGGTCGAAGATTGTAACTTCAAGTTCGTCTTCGAGCTTTTTAATCATAGCACTAAGTGTTGGTTGTGCTACATTGCACTCTTGAGCCGCTTTTACAAAGTGGCGGTGCCTATTAAGAGCTACAATATATTCTAATTGTTGAAGAGTCATTATGATGTAATTATATAATAGATAAAAAGAATTACGTAATGCAAATATAGTGAGTAAATATATTTTTATGAGTTTTTTCTTGTTTATATGAAAAATATACATTTAATTTGCATATAATTTAAATAGAGCGTATAATTATACGCTTAATATACAAAATTGTATTATGGAATCAAAAAAGTATCTTTTACAAGAGAGTGATATACCAACGTCATGGTATAACGTAGTGGCTGATATGAAACATAAGCCACTTCCACTAATTAATCCTGCAACCAAAAAGCCAATGAAGGCTGAGGATTTGTTCCCACTTTTTTCTCAAGAGGCATCGCGTCAAGAGACTAATACGACAGACGCTTGGATTGAAATACCTGAAGAGGTAAGAGAACTTTATAAAATATGGCGTCCTACACCGTTAGTAAGAGCACGAGGTCTTGAAAAATTTCTTGATACCCCAGCTCATATTTATTTTAAGAATGAAAGTGTTAGTCCAGTAGGGTCACATAAATTAAATTCAGCTATCCCACAGGCATATTATTGTAAAAAAGAGGGAGTAACAAATATAACTACAGAAACAGGCGCAGGACAATGGGGTGCAGCTTTATCTCTTGCAGCGAGCAAATTTGGGCTTGATTTGGCAGTGTATATGGTGAAAGTTTCATATCATCAAAAGCCTTATCGCCGTTCAATAATGCAAACTTATGGAGCCGAAGTTATAGCATCTCCAAGTATGTCAACCAAAGCAGGACGAAAGATAATAACGGAGAATCCAAATTATCAAGGTTCACTTGGGACAGCAATATCTGAGGCTGTGGAGCTTGCAACCAATACTCCAAATTGTAAATACACACTTGGTTCAGTAATGAATCACGTAGCATTACATCAGACGGTGATAGGTCTTGAAGCCGAAAAGCAGATGGCGATGGCAGGAGAATATCCTGATACGGTGATTGGCTGTTTTGGTGGTGGAAGTAATTTTTCAGGAATCTCTTTTCCATTTATGCGTCATAACTTTACAGGGGAACGCAATACACGATTTGTTGCAGCAGAGCCAGCGTCTTGTCCAAAATTAACAAGAGGAATATTTCAATATGACTTTGGTGATGAGGCAGGTTACACGCCACTAATTCCAATGTATACACTTGGACATAATTTTGCGCCAGCAAATATTCATGCAGGAGGTCTTCGATATCATGGAGCCGGTTCGGTTGTGAGTCAATTAAAGAAAGATGACTTAATGGAAGCGGTAGATATTCCACAACTTGAATCATTTGAGGCTGCAACGATATTTGCTAAAAGTGAGGGAATCATTCCAGCTCCAGAGTCGGCACATGCGATAGCAGCAGCAATTAGAGAGGCTAAAAAGGCAAAAGAGACAGGGGAGCAAAAGGTTATTTTGTTTAACTTATCGGGTCATGGATTGATTGATATGGCTGCTTATGACAGATATTTTGCTGGCGACTTAGCAAATTATGAAGTAACAGATGAACAGGTAACTGAGAATACAAAAAATCTTGAGAAATTAATTTAGGATTCAAGAATGTTAATATAAATAAGTCCCGCTCGTGATAACCACTGGCGGGACTTGTTGATTTTTAGTCGTGTCCTGGTCCTATCTTTTTCTCTCCTGGATTGGGGCCAAATTCAGCCAAAGCAACCGTTTCGGGTGTAGTTGCATATTGAATAAAATTGTCTTGGTAGCGCTTTGCTAATTCTTTAGCTTTACGCGTCCATTCGTTTTTGTCGATATAAGTTGAACGAGGGTCAAGAATATGAGTATCTACACCACGAACCGAGATAGGAATTTCAAGATTCAGAATAGGAATAAGTTTCTTTTCACCTTTTTCAATTTCACCCGAAAGGATAGCATTTATTATGGCGCGCGTTTCTTTAATAGAAATACGTTTTCCCGTTCCATTCCAGCCAGTGTTTACTAAATATGCCTTGCAATGATGTTCTTTCATTTTGCGAGCAAGTACAGCGGCATACATCATTGGGTGTACAGTTAGAAATGCTTCACCAAATGCAGGCGAGAAAGAGGGGACTGGTTCAGTAATGCCACGTTCAGTACCAGCTAATTTTGATGTATATCCACTGATAAAGTGATATTGAGCATGTTTTTCGTCGAGAATTGATACAGGAGGTAAAACGCCGTAGGCATCAGCAGAAAGATATATAATCTTTGAGGCATGTCCACCAGTAGATGGTTCAGCATTATTATCAATAAAATATATTGGATAACTAACCCGAGTGTTTTCGGTTACGCTATTTTCAGAAGAAAAGTCAATAGAGCCATTGGCATCTACCGTTACATTTTCGAGTAACGCGTCACGTCTTATGGCATTCCATATCTCAGGTTCGTTTTCTTGGCTCAGGTTTATCACTTTAGCGTAACAGCCACCTTCAAAATTAAATACACCATTATCGTCCCAACCATGTTCGTCATCACCTATTAAAGAGCGACTTGGGTCGGTTGAGAGTGTGGTCTTTCCTGTTCCACTTAATCCGAAGAACAAAGCTACATCACCATCAATTCCAATATTAGCAGAACAATGCATAGAAGCAATTCCCTTTAATGGGAGGATATAATTCATCATAGAGAACATTCCTTTCTTCATTTCGCCTCCATACCATGTACCACCAATAATTTGCATCTTTTCGGTGATATTAAATGCCACAAAATTTTCAGAATTTAGATTTTGCTCTTTCCAATTAGGATTAATAGCTTTTGATGCGTTAAGAACAACGAAATCGGGAGAGCCAAAAGTTTTGAGTTCATCATCAGTAGGACGAATAAACATGTTTTTCACAAAATGAGCTTGCCAAGCAACTTCCATGACAAATCTCACTTTTAGGCGAGTATTAGCGTTTGCGCCACAAAAAGCATCAATCACGTAGAGAGTGTCTTTATTACTCAACTCATTAATAGCAATTTTCTTTAAATCGTTCCACACTGTGGTGGTCATGGCTTTGTTTATGTCGCCCCACCACACGGTATTCTTAGTCGTTTCATCTTTAACGATATATTTATCTTTAGGTGAGCGACCAGTAAATTTCCCAGTCATGACATTTATAGCACCAGTATTGGTGATAAATCCTTTTTCGTAGCCTTGTAACTTTGGGCATGTCTCGGCATTGAATAATTCTTCATAAGAGGGATTATACACTACATTAGTTACATTCTTTATGCCATATAATGTGGCAAGATCATTTGGTGTCATATACTTTAATATTATATTGGTTACAGTTTAATATTGATGAAATTAGAACAATCAAAGTCATATTATGGTTTTTATATGAGATTATTTTATTGAACGTTTACGAACTAAAATATTTTGGAAACGTTTGATTATAGAATAAACATTTTTGTTGTTGAAATCGATGTTGAAAGTGTGATAAGATAAATCAAAATTCAAAATAATAATTATGTGTAGAATAAATATTAGTAAAGCACAAGTTACTGATGCTGTCAATAGCGTATATCGCAAGTATATGGACCATAAAGGGGGCGAAAATGCACATTATATTCCATATTTAGCTAATGTAGATAGTAATCTATTTGGGATATCAGTATGTATGATGGACGGAACGGTAGTGGAGATTGGCGATGTGAATTATAAGTTTGGAATAGAATCTATTTCAAAGGTTCCTACGGCGATATTAGCAATGAAGCAATGTGGAGCGGAAGAGGTACTTAAAATGATAGGAGCCGATTCAACTGGATTGCCTTTTAATTCAATATTTGCATTATTACTTGAAAAAGATCATCCATCAACTCCGTTAGTAAATGCGGGTGCAATATCGGCATGTTCGATGATAAAACCAATAGGCGATTCTGACGCTAAATGGCAAGCTATATTTGATAATATTACTTCGTTATGCGGAGGAGCACCAGAGTTGATAGAGGAACTTTATAAGAGCGAATCGAGTAGTAATTTTAATAATAGAGCAATAACTTGGTTGTTGAAAAATTACAATCGTATATATGATATACCATTGATGTCGCTTGACTTATACACGCGCCAATGTTCATTAGGCGTTACGGCGCACCAACTTTCGATAATGGGTGCGACGATATCCAATAAAGGTAAAAATCCACTAACCGATGAGCAGGTATTTGACGGAAAATTGTCGTCAAAAATAATATGTATGATTGCGTCGGTAGGATTTTATCAAGATTCGGGCGATTGGATGTACACCTCTGGCATTCCAGCAAAGAGTGGAGTGGGTGGTGGTATTCTTGGAGTATATCCAGAAGTGTTGGGTATATGTGCATTTGCCCCACCATTAGATTGTGCAGGAAATTCGGTAAAAGGTCAACTTGCAGTAAAAGAAATTGCTAAGATTTTGGGCTTATCCATATATGGATAGCAGTTATGTATATAAATATCCTTCGTTACCAGCGACATTTGATAGAAAATTGTCGCTGGTATTTTTTTATTCTGAAATTCTTAATTATTGGATATTATGGCTACTTTTGTGGCAGTTAAAAAAAATAGCAAACGGGGATATGAAAATTGTGCTTTTATCAATAATAATTTGGGTATTTACATTACATCAGGTGCAGGCAAGTAATAGTACTGTTGTTGAGGTTGATGGTGATACTACTTCTACTATAACTTGGACTGTTGATACCATGTGCGTTAAACCACATTTAAATAGTTATTCTGATAGCTTGAAGTTGGAGCGTCCAAAATCTAATTTTCAATCGACAATGAATGATATTACATCATCAAAGATTTTTAAGATGACTTCGGCTGGTGTACCTTTAATTATTGGTGGCTTGATAATGAAAACGCATGATGATAAATTTCGTAATATTAGAAATAGCTATGCTCCACAGTTTAATGCTCGATATGATGATTATATACAGTATTTGCCCGCAGCAACGATGCTTGGGCTAAAGTTGGCAGGTGTTAAAGGACGCAGTTCATGGGGGCGTATGCTCGTTTCTGATGGCTTTACTGTGGCATTGATGGTGGCATCAGTAAATTCGATAAAGCGAGTTGCAAAGGTTATGCGTCCCGATGGGTCGAATAACCATTCATTTCCTTCGGGGCACACAGCAACAGCATTTATGTGTGCTACCATGCTTCATAAAGAATATGGCTGTGTGAGCCCATGGTATAGTATAGGAGGTTACACAGTGGCAACTTTGACGGGAGTGAGCCGTATATTAAATAATAAGCATTGGATAAGTGATGTCGTTACAGGTGCAGGAATTGGAATTTTATCTACTGAACTTGGATATTTTTTGGCTGATTTAATTTTTAAAAAGAAAGGGCTAAATGAGTTTCCACAAAATGCACCATTTGATCGTGATCATAAGCCATCATTCTTAGGAGTATATATGGGATTTAACACGGCTGCTAATTCTAATAATTTGCCTGATGGGCAGGTCTTGAAACTTTGCACTGGAGCTAATGCGGGATTAGAGGGTGCTCTGTTTTTCAATCCTTATGTAGGTGTTGGTGGGCGTTTTAATTTAGCCAGTATGCCAATATCAATTGCTGGGAAGATTCAGACAGATCCTCTTGATATGACTTCGATATGCGTCGGGCCGTATGTTTCTTATCCTATTTGTGGGCAACTTCATGTAGGAGCAAAGGTTATGGCAGGATATGTCAATTATAGCAAATGCTCAATATCAAATATGGTTGTTGGCGATAAAAATAGTGCAATCTTCTCAACAGGAGCTTCTTTTACAATATTTGGTGGAGACCATTTTAATTTTAGATTTTTTGCTGATTATAATGTTTCAAGTTCTATAATAAAAGGAAGCAATAAATCCTTACAATATCTAACCGTTGGTAGTGTCGCTGCAATTAATTTCTGAACTGACCTCCCCACAAATTTTGCTAAATAGTTAAATTATATCAATGAGAGGCGCAGCGATAGCGTTAATTCATTATTTTTGGTAAAAAAGGTATTTATATGCGCTATAAATAAATTACTAACATGAAAAAAATACTATCTGTAATTATGCTACTTGCATGCTTAATGACGACGGTAACGGTGGGGGCTGAACCACAACAAACCACAAAGGTCATATCTGATGCTTATACCGATCTTGGATTGAGTGTAAAATGGGCATCGTGTAATGTGGGTGCAAATTCTCCCGAAGAATATGGCAATTATTATGATTGGGACGTGGCTAAATCCTTATCAGTTAAACTTCCAACTGAAATGCAAATGAAAGAATTGGTAAAGAAATGCACATGGGAAATTACTATATTAAATGGTGTAAGCGGAGTTAAGATTACGGGACACAATGGTAATAGCATCTTTATGCCGTTTGCTTGCCATGACAGTTCTCCCATCAATGGTTATGGCAAATGTGGCAGCTATTGGTCGGATACTCCTTATCCTGAAAGTAATAGCAGTGCTTACTGCTTAATCTTTTGTAAAGATGGTAGCAAGGGCGTGTCGGGCTATGTGCTTCGTAGCTATAAGTTTTATGTTCGTCCTATCGCAGAAAAATAGCGGAACTATTCGGCAGAGATATTAAGACCATTGGCAAGCATATTAATAATGCTCTGAATGAAGAATTTAAAGATATTGGTAGTTGTCGCAAAATTTGCGACAACTACCAATGATGGCAAAACATATCAGTTTTGATACACCAGCTTTACAAGATGCTCAAAATTGCTTGAACGAACAAAATTAATCATTAAATTTACGGAAATTTAGACGTTATGAATACAGGAGAGATAATATTATATCAAACATCGGATGGTCAAACCTCGTTAGATGTCAAACTCGAACAAGAGAGCGTTTGGTTAACACAGGCTCAGATG
>JAVWYO010000065.1:0-11731 GCA_036661515.1 Muribaculaceae bacterium
GTAAAAGTACATACTTTGATGAAATATACCAAATTTATAATCTGTTAAGTTATGAATAGTTATCATTTATGACAATAAATGTGTGCTTTTATTGAAAATAGATTGTTATTTTGAGCGTTTTTATACCTCTTGAGCGGAGGCGTACTAATCTTATCATGATTATGCAGATTTCACAATCTCATTAATTAGATTTCTATTAGCGGTGTAAAGTTGGTTATCATTCACGCTTTTAATGTAGTAGAGGGTTGTTTGCGTTGATGTGTGTCCCATAGCTTTAGAAATTACTGGCAGTTCCACTCCCGATTGAAATGCGACGCTTGCCCAAGTGTGACGTGCAACGTAAGAAGTTATTTTATGATTTATTCCTGCCATTTCGCCGAGCCGTTTCAGTGTGCGATTGTAGTAGCATAGTTTCCCGTTGTATTGTTTGAAAGCCTCTGTCTTATCTTCTTTTGTGATTATAGGAAACACGTAGTCGCGATCATTTGAAATATATTTATCAATAATTTCCATCATGCAAGGTTCGAGCTTGATGCTTATCTTTTGGTTGGTCTTATGGCGGTTGTAAGTTAAATATCCATTGACTATGTGAGATTTGCGAAGGAATGCTATGTCGATAAATGGCATTCCGCAAAGGAAAATACTAAGTATGAAAATATCACGAACCATATTAATGAATATTCCTGGTTTTAGCTTTAAGGCTTGCAGTTTTCGGACATCATCTATTCCTATCGATCGTTTTTCGGTTTTTGGATATCCTGTAAACACTTTTTTAAATGGATTGCGTTGAACAGTGATGCCTCGTTCTACGGCACGGTTGTATATTGCTCTTAATGAGCGCATATAACATGAAATAGTGCTCATGTCGACACGCTCTTTCAGCCATTTTTGGTAATCATTAATGACATATCTGTCGATTTCATTGAGTGAAATATCAATTCCATTACGAAATCGTAAAAATGATTTCACCGCAGTGTTATAATTTCTTGCTGTGCTGTGGCTATTTGTTTCCAGTGCATGCTTAATCTCCTCTTTGGCATATATTGATAGAAATGTGCCTGTCACACTATTAATTATAGGATTGTCTTCAGTCTTGATAACATTGGTCGTTTTATTTATATTCTCATTTTTATATATTTTTACGGAGAAATTTAAATATACTTTTATCATATTGATTGTATGTGTTGAAGTTGTTTTATGTGCTTATTTTGATGAAAATAATCCTGAATTGAAATTGCCTTGTAAAGGTAATAAATATGATAATAGGAGAGATGCTTCGCGCATCGATTTTTAAATAGCTGATAGTGTGATTGTTAGTAGGTGTACGCACAGTACGCAGTGTACGCACCCTTTTTTGTATTTTGCTGATTGGGTGAGTATTACAAAGGTATATTGACTTGATGGAGGAATGGCGCGAAAAAAAGGTGCGTACTGGGTCATGCCCCGTAGATTTTCTGATTAGTTATATGCTGGGAGCGTTTGTTGCACTGGACATTTGAGGTCAATACATGTTGTGGGTGATTGTGAGGACTTGAAATTCAGTTCGACGGTTTATTTGGTCGGCTTCGTTTTGGTCTTCTGGGGATAACTTGGATATATATTCTTCGGTTAAGATGTCTCCTTCCTTAAATTTGGGGTGCTCACGTGCTATCTTTTTTGTGATATTTTTAGGCTTTGTTTTGCCATATCCTTGAGGTTGAAGTCGGTCGGCTTTAACACCAGCTGAGATGAGATAATCGACAACAGATTTTGCACGTCTTTGCGATAAATCCATATTGTATTCGGCATTACCAATTCGGTCGGTGTGAGATGCCATTTCGATTGCTACATTTGGGTTATCTCGTAGCATTTGTGCCATCTCGTCGAGAGCTGTTTTTGATTCGGGTCGTAATGATGCTTTATCAAAGTCGTAAAATATATTTTCTATAACTTGAGGTTTCGTTATTGATGCAAGAATAAAGTCAATTCCATATTCGGCATCTTCTTCGGCTATGTCGCTTACAAATTCCTGCTTGGCATTAAGATACCCTTTTGCCCCAGCGAGCATGACATAACGAACGCCACGGTCGAGTTTAAATTTAAATGTGCCGTCTTTACGTCCAACTTCTTTCTGATTTGAGCCATCGTTACCGACGATGCGAATAATAGCATTTGGTACAGGTTCTTCATCTTTGTCGAGGACGAAGCCACTAATAGAAACTTTTATATCGGGAAGCTCGAAGCTATATATGTGGTCATATCCTCGTGCATCATTGCGATTTGAGCTAAAAAATCCGTTTTCGCTATTCGTAAAAGTAACGCCAAAATCGTCGCTTGTAGAATTCATAGGCATACCCATATTCTCAATATTCCAGTGTCCTGACATGGATAGTGTTGCTTTAAATATATCGAGAGCTCCGACACCAGCATGCCCATCGGAAGAAAAATATATTACGTCGTCGTATCGGCAATATGGAAATACCTCGTTTCCAGCAGTATTTATTTGTTCGCCAAGATTTTCGAGGCTACCAGCACGGTCAACGAGTGAAACTCGCCATATATCTTTACCTCCATATCCACCTGGCATGTCACTTGAGAAGTATAGGAATTTTCCATCATGAGATACGGCAGGGTGTCCATAGGCAGAAAGAGTGTCGGCTGTAATTTCATATTTAACAGGCGCACTCCACTTAGCCTCAGAGCGTTGAGAAGTATATATTTCGACAGATGTGTTAGCGTTTAGTTCTCTACGAGCTTTAGAAAGATACATTGTAGAGCCATCAGGAGAAAATGAGATTATTCCCTCATCAAGTTCTGTGTTAACCTCGCCTTCGACAGGTTCTGGACGTTGCCATTCACCTTTTTCGTTCTTTTTAGAGAAGAATATATCCGATTTTTTTGTGCCAGTTATTTCACTCTTATGTGTTCCCTTTGCTTTTTCGGTTGATGATGTAATATACAGTTCGTCAAAGTTCTCGCCATGTAGCATAGGCGCGAAATCGGCTCGTCGCGTGTTAAATAGCTTAGCATTTTTCACGACATATCGAGTAGGATTTTTCTTCCATTTCAATGCAAGTTCACAGCCTCTAATTCCCTCTTTAGCCAACTTGTCGTCAGGAGCAAATTCGAGAAATTTCTTGTAGCTATCAATTGCTACTGGATATTTTCCCTCATTTTGTAGTTCACGCCCGAGATAAAAATGTGCCATACTATCGGCGTATTCATATCTAATAGCATTTTGATATGCGGCCGACGCACGAGGCGCCATGTTTAGGAGCCGATAGCATTCGCCTAATTGGAATGCTACTTGTCCACGCAACGCTCTTTCTTCACGCTTGGTGAGCTTATTATATACTTTTTTATATGTTTTAGAAGCGTCATAATATTCGCCTCGTTCATATTGCTCATTGGCAACACTGAGTTTTGCGCCACCACAAGAAGAAAGTAGTAGTGAAAATAAAATAGCAAATATGTATATAAATTTACTCATAAGAATTAGATGCGTTTTTTTATTTCTTAGTCATAGTGATGATAGGTATCATCATTTCTTCCATAGAAATTCCTCCATGCTGAAAAGTATCGTTGTAATATTGTACGTAGTAATTATAATTATTAGGATATGCAAAAAAGTCGTGATTCATTGCGAAAATATATGTCGATGACAGGTTTGGCGCAGGGAGTCCGAACGATGTTGGATTTTTAATCTCATACACCTGCTTGAAGTTATAACTAAGATTTTT
Organism: Muribaculaceae bacterium; assembly: GCA_036661515.1. GTDB lineage: Bacteria > Bacteroidota > Bacteroidia > Bacteroidales > Muribaculaceae > HGM05232. Next base: position 3,720 of record JAVWYO010000065.1, read on the forward strand.
GCCAACTTTGTAGCGTAAATTAGAGTTTGTTCCTTTGTCGCCAATAACTTTGATAGGGTTATCAACCTTGATTGTTCCATGATCGGTAGTTAATACCACACGAAAATTTTTCTCGGCTATTCTTTTGAATAGTTCCAGTGCAGGAGAGTGTTTAAACCAAGACTCAGTGAGCGACCTATAAGCTGCATTAGAATATGCAAGTTCTCTAATCATCTTAGACTCGGTTCGCGCATGCGAAAGCATGTCGACGAAGTTAAGGACTACGACGTTGAGATCATTATTTTCGAGGTTAGAGAAGTTTTGCAATAGTTTCTCTCCATTTGCCGAGTCGTTAATCTTATTATAAGAGAAACGATATTTTTTGCGATAGCGATCGAGAATGGTTTGTATTAACGGAGATTCGTTTAGATTCTTACCCTCTTCTTCATCTTCATCGACCCATAAATCGGGGAACATCTTGGCAATGTCGATAGGCATAAGCCCCGAAAAAATTGCATTTCGAGAATATTGCGTAGCAGTAGGAAGAATGCTACAAAATAAATCGTCATCATCAATAGTAAAGTAATCGTTAAGGAGCGGTTTTATAAGACGCCATTGGTCGAGCCTAAAATTGTCGATAACAATAAAAAAGACCTTTTCACCATTGTCAAGGAGCGGAAAAACTTTAGTTTTCATTATTTCATGGCTCATAAGCGGGTGCTTATCGGTCTTAATCCAGCTTTCATAATTTTTCTTGATAAACTTAGCAAAAGCACTATTAGCCTCAATCTTTTGCATCTTCAATAGTTCGTCCATATTAGTATCAGCCGAGGCGAGTTCGAGTTCCCAAAAGACGAGTTTGCGATATAACTCATACCAATCTTCGATGGTGTAGGAGTCATTAATGAGAGCAGTTATTTTCTGAAACTCCTGTTGGTAGTCAATGGTAGCTTTTTGAGAAACGAGAGAGTTTGAGTGCAGATTTTTCTTTATAGAGAGTAGAATTTGGTTAGGATTTACTGGTTTTATGAGGTAATCGGCAATTTTATTACCGATAGCTTGGTTCATAATATTTTCTTCCTCGCTCTTAGTAATCATAATAACAGGGACATCTGGTTGTGATTGCTTGATTTGAGAAAGTGTTTCAAGTCCACTAATTCCCGGCATGTTCTCGTCGAGAATAATGAGGTCGAATTTTCGTTTTTCAGCGCAGTCGAGAGCATCTCTGCCGTTGGAGACGGTGATAACTTCATAACCCTTCTGTTTAAGGAACATTATGTGAGGCTTCAGTAAATCTATTTCATCATCAGCCCAAAGTATAATCTCATTATTTATCATTTGTTACGCTTTTTATCATCATTCGTTTCTTTTGATTTATTATCCTCTTCCAGAGCCTTAGATTCGACTTTTTTAGCATTTGCCTCGTCAAAGAAATTAAAGTATTCCTCAAAAGAGCGTCCTTCTTTTAGCAATAGGTTGAAGTTGTTAACGCTAATCATTACAGGACGTACCCCTTTAGGTAATTTCAGAGTTTTGTCGGCTTCAAGGACATTTCTGTAATGAGTAAGTTCTTCAAAGTTAGCGAAACCTTTTATAATAAGCAATCCCATTTGTGCAAAGTTCATTTGTTCGAGGTCGAAATCTTTCACGACAAATGAAGTGAAATTGTGCTTGGCTATATCAAAAAGTAATTGATTAGGAGCAATGCTATCGATAGAGTACACGAGTACTAATAATTGAGGCGTGTCCTTGTTGTCTTCAAAAGGAGTGAGCTGCGCATCGGCATTAAAGGTAGAGTCGTTAGTGAGTCGAGTGCTCCATATCATTCCACGTACATTTTTACCACCACCTTCGAGTTTTCGTCCCTGAGAGAGCTGTTTTAGAATTGCCGAAGCAACGGGAGTAATATCAGTTTCGGGGTATCTTTCGAGCATCTCTTTTAAAGTGCTTTTGAATTTGTCGTATTTCTTTTCGGTAACATAAGATAGGGCATCAATAAACATGAACTTAGGCACTATCTTAGATAGTGGATATTTTTTCATTATTTTAGTATATGAGTTGTGCACCTCATTGTTGTTATTGTTGATATAAGCGTCGTAAGCTTGTTGATACATCGTTTCTTGCTCAACGTCCATGTTGCGTAGGTTGTTGAGATAATTAGGGTCGCGCATTGCAAGACCATATTTAGAGTCAGAGAAATTTGATGTAATAAGCGCTCTATATTTTTCTGCCATAGCTATATCGTTGCTACGCATATACATTAGATACATGTTATAGTACACATCTAATCGATAAATATTGTCGATGTATCGATTGAGTAAAATATTAAATTGGCTGATTGCTGCGGGATAATCTTCGAGTTTATCTTTAAGGATAATGCCCATGTTATACAGTCCTTCTTGAATAATGTCGTTACACGTTTGAATTTCTTCGGGTGTCTTTGGTATTTGCTTCAAATAGTATTCAATGAAATGAGGGTCATTTAGTTTCTTTTCGGTAGCTTTATCCACAGGTTGCTCGGCGCTATCTTCGGTAGTGCTTGTTGTTGTGTTTTCGGGTTCTTTTTCATTTTCCTCAAATTCATTCATTGAAAACGATGATTTGTTTCTGCGACGCCAGTCGTCTTCGAGTTTTCTACTTCCCCATTGTTTTTGGAAAGCTGTCTTTCCCGCATTTTTTGTGGCGGTGTTATAGAAATACCACGACTTGTCGTTATTCAAGGTATAAGTGGTAGGAGCGTTAGCATTATTATTGTTGTTATTATTTCCCTCCGCTTTGCGATCGGCAAGATATGCTTCTCGCTTAGCTTCCTCAGCTTCTTCTTTTTCTTTCTTTTTTAGTTCGCTCACGAGTCTTTCAGCAACAGCCTTTTGCTGTTCAGGCGTTAGTTTAGAGAGCGTGAGGAGCGAATCTTGAAGTTTTACATTTTGTGAATAAACGGCAAGTTCATCAAGCACATCAGACCGTTTTTTCAATGTTGAATAATTATGATAAGTTTCGCCAAGTAAAGGAACCGCTTCGGCATAGCATGGTTGCGCATCGGCATAATTGTGCATGTCGAAGAATAGAGTGCCGAGTGTGATTTGACTTAATGCTTTGTCAATTCCGTTACGCGTACTTTTCTTAGCCGATAGCTTGTAGTTTGTGATTGCGTTTGTGGTGTCTTTGTGTGAAAGATATAGATTAGCAATTGCATAATAAATTTGGTCTAAATAATCTTTGTTACGATCATATTTCACCATGCTTTTTAGCGAATTTACCTCGTTTTTGATGTTTTTGCCAGTGAAAACCTCGCTTTGTTTTATTCGAGCGTTGAACTTAGTGCGATAAGTTGCATTACCTGAGCCACCCGCTTTTTTGAATGCTTCGTATGCGAGAGCATTGTTTCCATTTGCAGCATGTAGTTGCCCAAGAAGAAAATTTAGCCTAACTTTTTGATTTCCTTGACTTCGCTTTATCGCATTGCTAAGGTATGGGATAGCATCTTTTGTCTTATCGCTTTTTATTAGATAATCGGCGAAGGCAAGATTATATAATGTGCGTGTCGTCTTATCTTTTATATTAGCAGGCTTAATACGGGTAATGATGTTGTCGGCTTCTGTCAGCCAACCAAGAGCGCAGTAGTTTCGCACTTCCCACAGTTGTGACCTCATAACGAGTTCTGGCATCCAATTGAAGTGTCGAGTTATGTAATGAAATGTGGCGGCAGAACTTGGGAAATCGCCTTTCATATATTGTGCTTCGCCCATTAGATACCATGCGTTGTGAATGAAAGGGTTATATTCGTCACGTTTTAGGTATTCACGATATTTAGGATCTTTCATTTTGCCAGAGTTCTTGGCTGGGCGTTTCTTTATTGAGTGCAACTGTATTGCCTTTTGCATTTTCTCAATGGTGCGGTCGAAATTAGTGGCAGGCTGAGGTGCTTTAGGGTTAGCAAAAGCCTCAGCTGGGTGAATGAGGACCATATTAGTGTAATCGTCCTCATATTTTTTTTCTAATTCGCTAAGCTGTTCTTGATAGTGCTCGGAGCCATTGAAATATACGTTGTATCGAGTGGTGAAAGATTGATAAAAGCGTGAAGTAGCGGTATTCTTTTTCGTGCCACAAGCAGGAAAGAGAATAGCTATTGAAATTATTGCTATGCAAACGATATATATATTTTTACGTGCCAATATGGTAGTATTTATCAAATTACTAACGATTAAATGGCTGTATTATTGCAAAATGTTTGCTTAAAGTTCCTTTTGCGCATAATGTTTTTGACTGTTCGTGCAATTGCATATATAACAATAAGGAGTATAACTATCGTAGCCGATGCCGGGACATCGATTAGATATGCACATAATAATCCGCCAATGGCACAAATAAGGCTAACGATTACAGATGTAATCATCATTGACTTAAACCGATTTGTAAAAATTTCGGCAATCATTTGAGGCAGAGTCATAAGCGACATGAGTAGCATAATACCTATAAGGCGTATTGTGAGAACTATGCCGACGGCGATGAATATTGTCATTGCATAGTTTATGAATCGTTCATGAAGCCCTATTGTCCGCGCAAAATCACGGTCGAAGGCGCATGCTATGATGCGTCTATATTGTATTATAAAAAAGAGTATAAGTATAATAGTAAAAGCAGCGAAAAGATATATGTCGCTACGAGTGATGGTGAGAATGTTTCCAAAAAGGAAAGATGTGAGTTCGGGTACATATCCTGGAGAAAGGAAAATGAAAAGAGTGCCTATTGCCATGCCGAGCGCCCACACTACCGCGATTGCAGAGTCTTCGCGTACGCGTTGCCGAGTAGAAAGCCATTCAACGCCAAGAGCCGAAGATATAGCAAATACGCTTGCCATTAATATAGGACTTATGCCGAGGAAATATCCCAGTCCCAGTCCACCAAAACATGCGTGCGTGATGCCCCCCGTAATAAAAACCATGCGGCGTGTAACTATGTAGGTACCAATAATTGCAGATGCGATGCTCACAATTATTACTCCCAATAGAGCGTTTTGAACAAAGGCATAAGTAAATATATCCATTCTGTAATCTTTATTTTATATTGAACTATCCTTTACGTTTTTCGCTAATCAATAATAATAGTTCATCTTTCACAATTTGAGGAAGTTGTATTTGACGTAATTGAATAGATCTGTACCAGCCTGCTACGTCATCGGGGCGGAGTGTGAAGAATATTTCTTGAAATTGCTCAATTTGAGCGTCGGAATAAGTGTGAGGGTCTATTCCTCGATAGGCATCAAGTTCCTCGTCGTCGTAATATATCGTTTCATTGCTTACTCCTGTGAGTAATGAGTCTTTTTCACAAATTATGTGTTGTCCACAACATTCGTCGTCTTTTGGTTCTTTAATTTCATCATTTGGGTTGTTCTTATTGCGACGCAATGATATTAAGTTGTGGATATATAGGATTATGCCCACAACTATTGTTGCTAATAGTATCCAGATAGCTCCTTTCATTATTGTTTTATAAGATTAAATCCTGCGCCGTTGAGGTGTTCCCAATAATTAGGATAAGACTTGCTGACTACCTCTATGTTTTCGATTATGATGTCTTTGTGAATTATTGCAGCTGGAGCAAAAGCCATTGCCATGCGGTGGTCGTCGAATGTGGCGATTGAGGGATTAATGTCGGGCTCGGTGCGAGTGTCGTCCCAAGATAGAGTGTCATTGTTTCTTGCTGTGATGCAATATCCGAGTTTTAGTAATTGAGAACGTAGTGCTTCGATGCGGTCGGTCTCTTTTATTTTTAGAGTTGATAGCCCCGAAATGTCGAATGGAATATTTAGCATGCAAGCCGTAACCACTATCGTTTGTGCAATGTCGGGTTTCTCTCTTAGGTCGATGCCAATGTATTTTATATGCTCTGTTCTATTCATAGAAGATAGCACCATTCCATCGGTTGTAATATCAGTTTTTACTCCAAATAATATGAATAGTGTTCTTATGTTTGAGTCGCCTTGTACGCTATTGAGATGTAATCCTTTGAGTGTAATTTTAGCAAAAGGGTGTAGCGCTACGAGTTGATACCAATAAGAAGCTGCCGACCAATCGCTTTCTACTGTGAATGATGATGATGCGTAGTTGCCTTGTGGAATAGTGATTACATTTTGGCTCATTGTAGCGTTAACTCCAAATTCTTGCATGATTGACAGTGTCATTTTTATGTAGGGAAGCGAAATTATGTCTCCCGATAGTGTGATTGTCAATCCGCCTTCAATAATGGGCGCAATCATGAGAAGAGCCGATATATATTGAGAACTAACGTTTCCGGGAAGTTCTAATTTTGCAGTTTTTAGATTTGTCCCTTTCACAAGAATAGGAGGGAATCCTTCATTTTTTAGGTATGTTATATTTGCGCCACAAAGTCTCAGAGCGTCCACAAGAATCTTGATAGGTCGCATGCGCATGCGTTCTGAGCCATCGATTGTTACAGATGAGTTGCATTTTATCGCAAAATAAGCTGTAAGGAATCGCATAGCGGTGCCTGCGGCTCCTATATTTATATATGAGTCGCTTGATGCTAATGCATTAATCATTGCATCTGTGTCATCGCATTTTGCAATATTTTTAATGTTGCATTTGCAATTTGATAGGGCATTAATTATTAAAGCTCTGTTGCTTATGCTTTTAGATGCTGGCAACGATACTTCGTAATTGATGTGCTGAGGAGATACTATCTTGTAATTCATAACATACAAATATAGTAATAATTACACGACCAATTGCAAGAGTATGAGTATAGAAAATGCGAGTAATGATGAAATAGTATTGTAGATACGCACTTTGGGGTGCGTACTGATAGTTTTGCAAATGATTGATACACAACGCATTGGTAGGGGTACGCACAGTACGCACAGTACGCACCCTTTTTGCGTATATATCTGATTTATAGGAGTATAACAAAGGTAGAGTTCAATGTTATATAATTAATGCGAAAAAAGGGTGCGTACACTTATCTTTTTTTTAATAATTCAAAATATACTATTATCTTTACAATAATATTAAATACAAAAGATATGAAAAGAAGTGTTCAAATATTAGTAATGTTGATGGCTTGCGTGGCTGTTGTGTCGTGTTCATCAAAGGATAAGACTATTGCAAACTTAAAGGCTGCGATAGATGGTGAAGTGACAGCCGTAGTAACTTATAATGCTTATGCCGACCAAGCTGCTAAGGATAGCCTTAATAAGGTGGAGGCGATGTTTCGTGCTACCTCAAAAGCCGAATCGGTGCATTTGAATAGTCATTTGAAAGCTTTGAAAGAGCTTGAAGATGCTGATTATAAGCCAAATATTAAGATGGTGGAATGTAGTAGTACTATGGAAAATTTGCAGGAGGCGATAAATGGAGAAACGACAGAATTTGCGACTATGTATCCTAAGTTTTTAGCTGATGCTAAAGCGGAGGGTGCAGAAGGGGCTGTTGCTACATTTAATTATGCTTTAGATGCAGAGATGCAGCATGCAAAAATCTATGCCGAGACATTGTCGAAATTAACGACTGGTGTTGCAATAGATGGTATGTATTATGTGTGTCCTATATGTGGATATGTGTATGTGGGAGTTCCAGAGTCAACGTGCAAATTATGTAAATGCGCCGCTGGCAAATTCATTGTATATAATTCTGAAATACCAACATCGGATAGCTATACTGGAGCATCGCCAAAAACTGAATAGAACAAGATTTAGAAGCTGTTTTGAGTTGTGAGTCGTGAGTTTTGAGTCGTGAGTTTTGGGCGTGGGTGGAGTGGAACGTCTTCGACGTTCTTGGCTGGGTGTTAGGGTGTTACCCCACAATTGCGTTCGCTTTGCTCACTGCATTATGGGGTTAAATTTCAGAACTTCGTTCTGAAGTGGAACGTCTTCGACGTTCTTTTGCTTGGCTTTGAGTTTTGAGTTATGAGTCGTGAGTTTTGAGTTTTCTCACATATTCCACAGATGTTTGGTTTTGACTTTTGGGTGTGGGTGGAGTGGAACGTCTTCGACGTTCTTGGCTGGGTGTTAGGGC
>JAVWYO010000066.1:0-11481 GCA_036661515.1 Muribaculaceae bacterium
TCTTTCCGCTGGTGGGATAAATTAATGGAGGGCAATTGCTGTGTGCAAATCGCCCTCCATTAATATGTTTAATACTTCTGTATTTTATCCTATTAAGGATATCATCATTTCTTCATCAGCTTGAGCAATACTAATTTTTCCTTCACGTGCTAACCAACCAAGCGCAGCAAAGATTTCTTTTTCTTTTAATTTCGTTGCTTTTTTTAGTTGCTTCATGTTTAAAGTTCCATCAGTGTTAAGGGCGTTGTAAACTGCTCCAGCCCATAGTCCAATTGTTTCTACCATCTTAATGTTATAATTTAATTCAACAAATAATATATATTATTTTTTATACTATTACGGGTGCAAATTTACGCTTTTTTTGCAAAACGTGACTAAAAATAACTGATAAAAATTCACCATAGAATACTAAATAACTATAAAATATTGATTGGTAGATAGTTGGCGCTATATATGTTGATTTAGAAATAATTGTAAATTTATTGAACAATAAATTTGCTCAGAATATGCTGTATGTCAATAATAATGGGTAGATGTGTATAATGGGTTATAATTGCTTTTCCTAATATTTATTCAAATAAGTGATAAAAAAGGTAATAATTGGGTTATGGTTTATTAACTTTTTATTTTGTGATACTAAGAAGCTGTTTAAATTTATTTCGAAATAAATTAAAACAGCTTTAAAAAAATATATCGGTTGGTAAAAAATGGAAAGTTTTTATTAATTTTGTAGATAATATCTATAAATCTACATCAAAATGGCTAAAATTGGTTCTGTGATGACCTCTGTAGGTCAAAAAGCATTGCTACTTGGAAGTGGTGAGCTTGGCAAGGAGGTTGCAATTGAACTTCAACGTTATGGCGTTGAGGTAATAGCATGTGATAAATATGCTAATGCTCCTGCAATGCAAGTTGCTCATCGTAGTTATGTATTTAATATGCTTGATGGTGCGAAACTTCGAGAAGTGATTGAGAAGGAACGTCCCGATCATATAATCCCAGAAGTTGAGGCTATCGCTACTCCTACATTGCTTGAACTTGAGAAAGAGGGTTTTAATGTTACTCCAACGGCTCGTGCTGCATGGCTTACGATGAATCGTGAGGGTATTAGATGCCTTGCTGCTGAGACTCTCGGCATTACTACTTCGGCGTATAGATTTGCTTCTGATTATGAGGAATTTAAGGAGGCTGTGGGTGTTGTAGGCATTCCTTGTGTAATAAAGCCTATAATGAGTTCATCGGGTCATGGGCAGAGTGTAATTAAAAGTGAGGATGATATACAAAATTCATGGGATATTGCTCAAGAGGGTGGTCGTGCTGGAGCTGGACGCGTTATAGTTGAAGGGTTTGTCGATTTTGATTATGAGATTACGATGATAACTGTTCGTAATTCAATGGGTACACTGTTTTGTGAACCAATAGGACACATACAGGTTAATGGTGATTATCGCTATTCATGGCAGCCACAGCCAATGACAATATTGGCTAAAACCAAAGCGCAAGAGATTGCTAAGATGGTGACAGATGCTCTTGGTGGCTATGGCGTGTTTGGCGTTGAGATGTTTATTAAGGGAGATGATGTGATATTTAGCGAGGTGTCACCCCGTCCGCATGATACGGGAATGGTTACTATGATTTCACAGGATCTAAGCGAGTTTTCTCTTCATGCCCGTGCTTTACTTGGTTTACCAATACCAGAAATAAAGTTTTACGCACCATCTGCGAGTCGCGCAGTAGTTGTCGATGGCGATAGTGATAAAATTGAATTTGATAATCTTGAAAAAGTTCTCTCTGAGCCAGGCGTGCAGTTACGAATATTTGGGAAACCAGAGCTTAATGGGCATCGTAGAATGGGCGTTATTCTTGCTACTGATGATACTCTTGAATCCGCAAAGGCAAAAGCTGAAAGGGCTTATGAAAGGCTCACGGTGAATGTACTTCCTCGCTGATAATAGTAAAATTGGTTATATTATGGCAATGTTTCCGCTTATGAACCCGATGTATAGCATTTGTGATAGAAGGTATATAATTAAAATGTTGTATAGATAGCGATGATTGAGTGTGATATTGCGCTTGTTGCGCCATAGTGTGTAGATACTTATAAATAGAAATACGATAATCGCAATACACCATCCATTTATTGACTTGTCAATCATTGATATGCTGTAATCTAAAATGTGGATTGATGTGATGTTGTTAAGAACAATAAATATTACTATTCCTATTACTACGATTGCAGCACATATTCCACCCGTTATGCGCCACACGAGAGGGTGGTGAGTGAGTTGTGATAGCATATAATTGCTTACGAGTGGCATATTAAAGAATATTGAGGCCACCATCAGTATTAATGAAATCTTTGTGAAGAAGAATAAAAATGGAATTGTTATTAGAAATAGTACTATTCCAAAACGTTGAAGTAGCTTTAACGAAATAAAATGTGCAACAATCCAACGTGGGTTGCGAAATAGCCAGAAGCATGATATTATTAATGGTATTGACCAAGGGAAGAATGCAAATATCACGTAATTGAGGAATGTTGAAGCTAAATTGTTTTCGCTACTGCCTGCGAGATAAGCTAAATTGGAACTGATTCCAAAGATGTCTATTGCCTTGTTTTCATTTCCTGTGAGAATATATACGCTTGTGAATGTTATTAGGCAAGATACAATAATAGTACTTACGATTATTATAACATTGCGAAAAGTACCTAATCGCGTTGATACAAAGAATATTGAGGCAATAATTAATATTAATGAAGGTGCTATTGCTCCAAGAAAAATTGTTGATGCTGAGGTAGATAGAATGATGAGCATAATAGACCGTTGAGACCGTTTTCGCATCCATTGGTAAAGGCTCATCAATGCTATTATTATAGTTAATGCTGGCAATGTTATTTCGGTGGCATTGAATGTGAGCAAGCTTATTAATCCACATGATAGAAATAGCATAGAGGCAAAAAAAGATTTGTTGAGTCGCTCAATCATGCCATCGAAACGGAAAAGCGAAAGGGTGAGTATAATCATCACTATTGCCGATGGCAGGCGCAGCATGAATTTCTCATTACCATGAAATAGAGCAATTAGAAGGTCGACTATATAGGCGTATGTGATGGTTATAATATCGTGCATGGCAGCCCCTGAAAATATAATTAGAAGGCTTGACCCGTGCAATGATTTTGCCAGAGAAAGGAGGCTATTTTCGTCGGCAGTGAGTGTGGCTCTTCCAAGAATAGGAAAAATTACTACGAGTATTGTCGCGAGTAGGACTAAAAGTAGTGCTATTTGTGTGCTTATTTTTGGCTTCATGCTTTTTGACGAAATGTTACAAATCTATTATATATGTAGTTGCATATTGTATATACAACCATTCCAATGCACACGGCAAGATATTCGCCAAAAGCTGGTGCGGAAATACCGATAACGCTCATTTCTTTTACCGTTGTAAATGTAACAATACCCCAAACGGTCAAGAATTGTAATCCAAAACATATACCAAAACCAATAAGGAAAAGAATCATTTCTATTCTGACGCTATTGCTATGAGATTTAAATACCCAATTTTTATTCCAAATAAAGCTATTAATTAGCCCAACAACGTAGCCCAAAATGTCGGCTATGAATAAATTCATATTTAGGATATCATTACAAAGGAATATCACTACTAACGTTAGTAGCGAATTGCTGATGCCCACTAAGCCGTATTTAATTAATTGAATTGTAGTAGTCTTAACTTGTTTTTTCATTCTTAATGCGATTGTTTTTTAAGCGTAATTGCGCAGTATTGGTATAGACCAATTATAATGACTTGCAAGAAATCGTAGAGCAATAACCGTTGTTGCACAAAGTATTTGTTGCAATATGACAGAACCTCCCATTAAAAAAACGCCCCAATATACAAATCCACCAGCGATACATGCAGTGGCATATACATCTTTACGAAAAATAAGAGGCTCTTCATTAATGAAAATATCTCGAATAACTCCACCGAGAGCACCTGTAACGGTTCCCATAATTATTGCGACCCACATCGGGAATCCGAATGCAATAGTCTTTTGTATTCCTATCACGACAAATAAAGCAAGCCCGATTGTGTCGAAAATAAAGAACGTCTGGTTTAGCTTTACTAAATATTTTCGCAATGTTATAACTATGAATAGTGAAAGCCCCGTAACGGCAAGATACCAGCCACTTAACATCCAAAATGGTGTCGTGTTTAGGAGCAAATCGCGCAATGTCCCTCCGCCGATAGCTGTAACAAGCCCAACGGTGTAAGCTCCAAACCAGTCGAAACTTTTGGCAGCAGCAAGTCTTATACCACTTATTGCAAATGCGAGAGTACCTATAACCTCAACAAGAAGGAGGAATGTTGTATCCATTGTTTATAATTATGTTACAAAAGTACTAAAAAACATCGAATGTATTGTATCCAATTTTTTGGCATTTTTATTTTGGGATATTGAAATAATGTGTAAATTTATAACTTGTATTTAATGTGAAATTAAAAGAGAGTAAATAATGGATAATATGGAACAGAATTTTTCTGAGCGAGATCGTCAATTGATGCAAAAAGCCTATGATCTTGCATATCAAAATATAGATAAAGGTGGCGGTCCATTTGGAGCTGTTATAGCAAAAGATGGTGAAATCGTTTCGACTGGAAGCAATACCGTGACGCTCGATAATGATCCGACAGCGCATGCCGAAGTGAATGCAATTCGCAATGCTTGCCGTGCGACAGGAAATTTTAAACTTGATGGGTGTACGGTGTATAGCTCTTGTGAACCATGTCCTATGTGCTTAAGTGCACTTTATTGGGCTGGTGTCATTAAAATATATTTTGGGAATACAAAAGAAGATGCGCGCGTAATAAATTTTGACGATAAATTTATATATGATGAGATAGAGAAAGCGCCGTTACTTCGCTACATTCCTTGCATTCATGTTGAGGATAATGAAGCAATTAAGGCTTTTAATAAATGGGCAGAGAAAGAGGATAAAACGGAATACTAAAATTAAAACAGCTTCTTAGTCCCTTGCCGAATATTTCGTTTTTTTATACGATTATGCAGTAAGTTAGTAAATTCATAGTTTTTCAACCCCCAGCGCGGTGATATTAGTAGCGATTCGGGCGATTGAGAGACAAAACGTTCTATGCTGATTGCCACAGAAAGATGTTCAATAAATTCAATGCACATTTCGATGTAGTCATCAACACTCCATTCTATTATTTTTAGTTCACCCTCCGCGACTTGCCTTGCAAGGTGCGTGCCACGAATTAGCTGGAGTTGATGTAGCTTAATAGTCTCGATAGGTAATTGTGACATAGCGTGTGCAGTAGCAAGAATATCGGTTTTAGTTTCGCCAGGCAGTCCTAAAATAATGTGTGCGCCACACATTACGCCCATTTTAGCGGTGCGATTAATTGTGTCAACTGAGTCTGTCCAAGAGTGTCCCCGATTAATGATTTTAAGTGTCGTATCATTAGATGTTTCAACTCCATATTCAACAAGAACAAATATTCGTTTTGCTAAATTACTAAGATATTTGAGCAATTCATCGGGCATGCAATCAGGGCGAGTGCCTATAATTATCCCTACAATGTTGCTAACGGATATAGCCTCCTCATAAATAGAAATTATTTTGCGAATGTCTCCATACGTGTTTGTATAAGCTTGAAAATAGGCAAGATACTTCATGGTAGGATATTTTCTTGCGAAAAAATCCTTTCCTTTCGCGAGCTGTTCTGTGATTGAGAGTGAGGGCTGGCAATAGTCGGGATTAAAGGTCTGATTGTTGCAATATGTGCAACCTCCAATGCCTTTATTCCCATCACGATTAGGGCACGTGAATCCAGCATTTATAGCAATTTTTTGTACTTTAAAGTCGAAATGCTTTTTTAGAAAATCGCTAAAATTGTTGTATCCAGTGTCTTCAATCACAATCTTGTGGTCTTATTAATTAGGTAACTATCAAGAATCGTGATTGCTGCCATAGCTTCAACTATAGGTACTGCGCGAGGTAGCACGCAAGGGTCATGCCTACCTTTTGCATGAATTGTGACGTTTTCGCCGTCAGAGTTAACCGTCTCAACATCTTTTAGGAGTGTTGCAACAGGCTTAAATGCCACGCGAAAATAGATGTCTTCGCCATTGCTTATGCCACCTTGAATGCCACCCGAATAGTTTGTGCGAGTAGAAATAGTGCCATCTTTTGAAGTGAAATTGTCAATAATCTCACTTCCGCATTTGTTTGCGCAATTAAACCCTATGCCATAATCAAACCCCTTTACGGCATTAATTCCGAGCATAGCTGCCCCAAGGCGTGCTTGTAACTTATCAAAAACTGGTTCGCCAATACCAGCAGGTATCCCTTTGATTACGCCTGTAACGATACCGCCGACGGTATCTCCAGTAGCTTTAATTGTAGAAATATAATTAATCATCTGTTGTGCAACTTTGGCATCTGGACAACGAACGATATTTTTTTCTATTTCTTCCTTATTATATATGCGATAATCATTTTCAATTGAAATAGCTCCTACTTGTGATGTGTAGGCATAAATATCAATGCCTAACGTATCAAGAGCTTGGCGAGCAAAAGCACCTGCAACTACACGAGATATTGTTTCCCGAGCCGAAGAGCGTCCTCCTCCGCGGTAGTCGCGGATTCCATATTTTGTGGAATATGTGTAGTCGGCATGAGATGGACGGAAGGTGTCCTTTATGTTTTCGTAGTCAGTGCTATGTTGATTTTCATTTTCAATAATGAATCCAATAGGAGTGCCTGTTGTTACATTTTCAAATAACCCAGATAGAATTTTTATACGATCCTTTTCATCACGATTAGTTACGATAGCTGATTGTCCTGGACGACGACGGTCGAGCTCGGCTTGTATTCTATTTAAGTCTATTTTTATGCCAGCTGGCATTCCATCGATAACTCCTCCGATAGCTACGCCATGGCTTTCGCCAAATGTTGTTATTCTATATATCGTTCCAAAACTGTTCATAATGATGTTATTCGTAAATAGTTATGTCGCCTATGGTGGCATGTACAAATTTTATTAAGTCGGTAGGGCTTATGCGTAATTGAAGTCCGCGTATTCCAGCACTGATATAAATATAGCTGAATTTGTTGCATGAAGAATCAATAAAAATAGGAAATGCTTTTTTCATGCCAATAGGAGAACAACCGCCTCTAATATATCCTGTGGTGGGTAATAATTCTTTCATTGCTATCATTTCAGCTTTTTTATTCCCTGAAATTTTCGCTCCTTTCTTTAAATCTACTTCAGCATCACCAGGAATCACACAAACGAAATGCCCCGATTTGTCGCCATGAAGCACAAGCGTTTTAAATACCTGTTTAATATCTTCATTAAGCTCAGTAGCAATATGCGTTGCGGCGAGGTCGTTTTCATCAACCGTATATGGTATTAACTCATAAGCTATCTTAGCTTTGTCTAATAGTCGAGCTGCATTTGTTTTATTAATTCCTGCCATTTTCCAAATCTTTGACTTTTATTTATCAAAGATAATAATTATTTGTGACATTTAGCTTTTCGTCGGTTTCAAATATCCAAGGGCTACCAGTAGGTATTTCAACCGATATTATCTCTTCGGGAGATAAATGGAGCAAAGTCATAGCGAGTGCACGTAGGCTATTGCCGTGCGCTGCAATAAGAATTGTGCCACATTGCTCCAGGCGAGGAGTAATAAGCTCTTCAAAACATGGACTGACGCGTGAAATAGTATCTTTTAGTGATTCTCCTGTAGGTAATTCACTTTGTGGAATCACCTTATATTGTTCTAAATTACCTGGATAACGAGGGTCGCTACTATCTATTTGAGGAGGGCGCACGTCGTAACTACGTCGCCACATTAAGACCTGTTCCTCGCCATATTTTGTTATAGTGTCAGCTTTGTTTAGACCTTGAAGAGCACCATAATGACGCTCATTAAGTCGCCAGTCTTTAGTTACTTGTACCCATTCCCGATTCATAGCTTCGGCAGCAATATTTAGTGTCGTGATAGCTCTTCTTTGAAATGATGTAAAGTAATATTCAGGCATAATACCAGCTTTGGCTATCTTTATACCAGCATCATGAGCTTCTTTGCGCCCAAGGTCTGTGAGGTCAACGTCAGTCCAGCCAGTGAACCGATTTTCGAGGTTCCATGTGCTTTGTCCATGCCTAAGTAAAATGATTTTCTTATGATTCATAGCTGTAACTGTTATTTAAAAATAATATTCGTGTTGCTCAGGATAGAGTAGCATATTAGCTGCAATAATGTGGGCTTCTTTTTCTCCATTAATGGCAGATACTAATGCAAGGGCAAATTGCATTGCGGCAGATGGACCTACTGCGGTAATAAGATTTTTTGAAGTAATAACAGGGTCTATGCCTTTTTTAGTTTTATACATCTTATCTTCAAATCCAGGATAGCAAGTCGCTTCTTTTCCATTCATGATATTCAAAGGGGCAAGAATCACGGGAGGTGCAGCGCAAATGGCTGCAATATTGCCATTGTTCTGAAAATGGGCTACAATTAGTTCGTTAAGAGGAGTAAAGGCTGCAAGATTAGATGCACCTGGCATGCCACCAGGTAAAATAATCCAGTCTAAATCTTTAAAATCAATATCACGAAAAAGCGAGTTGGCTGTGACTGTAATGCCATGAACTCCTTCAACTTGTAGCGAATTGGTTATTGATACTGTCTTAACTTGGATATTTGCCCTGCGAAGGACATCAACAACAGTAATGGCTTCGATTTCTTCAAAGCCTTGTGCTAAGAATACAAATGAATCCTTCATAATTATTAATTTTGATGGTTATATTTATATTTATCTACCTTTTAGTATAACAAATATAGTAAAATAAATTCATATAAACGTTTTGCTATTAAGTATTATAAAACAACTCATGAAATATTTTGTTTAATTTTATTATATTCCTATGGATATTTGTTCCTTTGGAATATAATAGCTATCTTTGTCACATAAATGAAAATAAAAAAAGATGAAAACAACAATTAATGTGGATAATATCCGCTGTGGTGGATGTTCAAATTCCATTCAGAAATCATTGAAGACACTTACTGGCGTTTTCAGCGTAGAAGTGGATATTTCAAACGGAATTATTACTATTGAACATGCTGATGAATTGAAGCGTGAAGAGCTAACAGCCAAATTATTATCAATTGGCTATCCCGAAGTGGGTACTGCAAAAGGTTTTCAATCTATAAAAGCAGGAGCCACCTCATTGCTAAGTTGCGCAATTGGAAAAATAACAAAATAGAGATATGAAAAAAATAACATTTCTGCTCATTATGGCAGCTGTCTCATTTGCCTCATGCACGGGACAAGAAAAGGTAAAAAATAATCAACAAAAAAGTACAGTTATGAAAACAGTTCATTTGACAAAATCAGAGTTTACGACCAAAGTGGCTGATTTAAACTCTAAGACATGGAAATATTTAGGAAACAAACCTGCCATCATCGATTTCTATGCCTCGTGGTGCGGTCCGTGCAAAACGTTATCTCCTATTCTCGAAGAATTAGCCGCAGAATATGGTGATAAGATAATTATCTATAAGGTGGATACTGAGGCAGAGCAAGATTTATCGGCGGCCTTTGGCATTCGCTCTATTCCAACGTTGCTGTTTATACCACTCAAAGGAGAACCTCAAATGGCGCAGGGTGCTATGCCAAAAGCACAACTTAAAGAGGCAATTGACAATGTGTTACTTTCAAAATAAGCGTTATGGCAATTATAATAGATAGTATTAGGTGTCCACAAAATCATCGTTGTCCATTGATAACACTATGCCCTGTTCAGGCAATTACGCAAGAGGGATATGCCTTACCAGTGATAGACAATAAGAAATGTATAGAATGTGGTAAATGTGTGAATAAATGCCCTATGGGTGCTGCTCTAAAAATAGAAGATTAATGGAAACGCTATGTAAGATTAGGGATATATATCGCTCAATTATTCAGTATGAAGTTGAGTTCCAGAAGATGTATAATCTTTGTTTGAACGAGGGAATGTTGCTTTGCAGTCTATCGAAGGCTGGGCAACTTTCATCGGGTGAAATAGCCGAACAACTTGGACTTACTACCTCCAATTCTTCGAAGGTTATTCTGTCGGTAGAAAAGAAAGGCTATATTTCACGGGCTTTGGGACAAGTCGATAAACGTCAAATGTATTTCTCGCTCACTAAGGAAGGTAAAAAGCGGTTGGCTGAGATAAAATGCAATACAATTGAACTTCCTGCGGAGTTGAAGCAGATTGTAGAGTAGTAATAAGCAAAAAAACTTTCGAGCCATAAATACTTAAATTGTAATGTAAATAGTATATTTGCATTACAATTTAAGACGTTGTTTATCAATGAAGAAATCTATTTCCCCTGTGAGTATTGGCGTAGCAGTATTATTTATGGCTGCTATTATATCATATTTCGTAATGAATAAATCTTCTAAAGAAGAGATTCAAATGCAATGTAATTCAGGTGTTGTATGGACTACGGAATATAATATAAAATACATGTGTGATAGAGATTTAGGCGATTCTATTATAAAGGTGTTTAATGCCTTAGATGTCAGCATATCTCCATTTAATAGTAACTCAATTATTTCTAAAATTAATGATAACAAGCTCAATAAAGTTGATGAATATTTCATAAGGCTTTATAAGGCTTCAAAGGCTATAAATAAAGAGAGTGAAGGAGCTTTTGATCCAACGGTATCTCCTCTTGTTAATGCTTGGGGATTTGGATATAAGAGTGGCACTATGCCCGATAGTAGTGCCGTAGATAGTATGCGTAAGTTTGTGGGAATTAATAAAACTTCATTAAAAGGTGATATAATTACAAAGGAAGATTCTCGCACCTCATTTAACTTTAGTGCGATAGCAAAAGGAATGGCCAGTGATGAGGTGGGGCGCATGTTGGAGCGTAATGGCGTGAAAAATTACATGGTTGAAATTGGTGGTGAGATAGCTCTTCGTGGCATTAATGATAGGGGTAGTAAGTGGCACATATCTGTTGATATGCCAGCTGAGAGTCATGATAGTGTAATTCACAATTCTGCACTGTTGATTTCTCTTAGTGATTGTGGTGTGGCAACATCGGGAAATTATCGTAACTATAAAGTCGTTGATGGCCATAAGGTGGCTCATACGATTAATCCTACAACTGGTTATCCTGAGATTACAAATCTCCTAAGTGCTACGATAATAGCTCCTGATTGCATGACAGCAGATGCCTATGCCACAACGTGCATGGTAATGGGTGTCGAACGGAGCAAGATTTTATTAAACTCGCACAAGGAACTGGCAGGAATGCTAATAATTGCTGATAAAGATGGAAAAATCACGAAGTGGAAGAGTAGCAGATTTGAAAAACTCGTAGTGAAGTAGTAGCTAAAGATAAATCTATTATTCTTCTTTGCTTGATTTTGATTTAGATTCTGTTTTTGAAAT
>JAVWYO010000067.1:0-11041 GCA_036661515.1 Muribaculaceae bacterium
ATTAGCAAACCACATTTCCTCTGTTTCGAGATATTGTGCTTCGGTATTAAATATACCAGCGTGTGAAATAAAAGCGGCAAATCGATTATTATGATTACCAGCGAGCCAGTAAACAGAGAATCCGCCATAACTTGCTCCTATAGCACCAATGTGGTCGGCATCAATATATTTCTCTTTTTTCATATCATCTACAGCTGAAAGATAATCTTTCATGTTCTGTCCGCCATAATCTCCCGAAATTTGTGCATTCCATTCAGTACCAAAACCAGGAAGGCCTCTACGATTAGGGGCAATAACTATATAGCCCTGTGATGCCATAAGACGAATGTTCCATCGATAAGACCAAAATTGACTGACAGCTGATTGTGGACCACCTTGGCAATAAAGAAGTGCTGGATATTTTTTTGTTGCGTCAAAATTAGGAGGAAGTGCTATCCATGTAAGCATTTCTTTGCCATCGGTTGTTGGTACCATTCGTTTCTGAATAGTGACAGGGGCGAGTTGTGAAAGAAGTTCGGTATTAACCTTGGTGAGTTGTGAAATTGCTTTATTTTTATCAATATGATATATTTCGTTTGGCTCAAGCATTGAGTGACGAAGAGTGAGAAGTGAATTGTTATCAATTGGCACTATATCGGCGAAGTCATATTGACCAGTTGCAATAGTATCTACTTTCTGCGTTGCAATATTTATTGAGAATATTGGTGTACCACCATGAAATGGCGCTGCGAAATATATAGATTTTTCATCTTTTGCCCACACAATTTTTTCGGCAGTATAGTCCCAGTTCACTGTAAGGTCTGTTTTTAAACCAGTCTTTGTATCAAGAATAAAGATGCGATTTTTGTCACTTTCATAACCATCATGTTCCATTGAAAGCCAAGCAAGATAATTACCCGAAGGTGAATAGATAGGTGCTGTGTCGTAGCCTAACATGCCCTCAGTTAGGTTTTTTGTAGCCTTTGTTGCAAGGTCATATTTATATAGGTCAGAATTTGTAGAAGTAGCATATTCCATGCCTTTCTTTTTGCGAGAAACATAAATAAGACTTTTTGAGTCGATAGACCATGCAAAGGATTCTGTTCCTCCAAATGGTTTCATAGGAGATTCAAATGGTTCATCTTTCATAATGTCAGTTACATCTGTTAGCTGATTCCCATCAAATTTTGCTATAAAAGGGTGAGGTACTTCAGTAACCCATTCGTCCCAATGCTTATACATTAAGTCATCTACGATAACTCCAGTAGTTTTCTTCAAATCGGGATATACATCTTGTGCTGTTCTTCCATATTTGACATTTGAAATGATAACAATATTCTTTTCATCAGGTGATAAAACAAATCCATCAATACCTTTTTCAATTTTTGAAATAACATTGCGATTTGAGCCATCGGCATTCATAGTGAAAAGTTGCATAGTTTCGCCATCTTTTCCAATAAAAGCAATTTTTTCGCCTCCATTAATCCACACTGCATTTTGTTCTGACTCTGGTGTGTGTGTAAGTCGGGTAGGGTTGCTACCGTCAATTCCCATCACCCACAATTCGCGATTGCCTTTATTTTGCTCAATACTTTCATATTGAATGCCATAAAGAATTTTAGATTTGTCGGGTGACACTTTAGGGTCGCTTACGCGTCCGAATGCTTCAAGTAGTTCAGGCGTAAATTTGCCGTCAACAACCTTGTAATCGGGTCGCTCAATGATAACCTCTTTGTCGGCATTGCTTGTCGTACAAGCAGTTGTTCCGGCTAAGGCAAGCAGTGATGCCATAATTGCTGATTTAGATAAATACATAATAATAAGTAACTTTATTTAATTATTTGTGATAATTCTTTTTTGCCTTATCTTTTCCTGTTGGGAAAAGTCGTGCCAAGATATCTTGACGTTTTAATTGTGTTAATGAATTTACAATATCTCTGTGGCTTTCGGGTTGATACCAGAAGAAATATTTACGCTGAGCAAGTTTTTCTTCTTTAGTGTGAGCCGTGAAAATTGGTTTTAATGTATAGGGGTGTACTCCTGTATAATATGCTTCGGTAGATACAGTCATTGGTGTTGGAGTGAAATCTTGCACCTGCTCCAAATGAAAATTTAAGTCTTTAGTTTCAATCGCTAATTCTGCCATATCGGTTTCACTACAACCTGGGTGTGAAGAGATAAAATAAGGAATTAGTTGTTGATTTAAACCACAATTATTATTTACTCTATCAAATATCTTTTTAAAATCTTCAAAAAGTTGAAACGATGGTTTACGCATGGCATTGAGCACATTTGGCGATGTGTGTTCTGGGGCAACCTTTAGCCTGCCTGATACATGGTTTGCAATAAGTTCTTCGTTATATTTTCGATTTACTTTATTGATTTTTTCATCTTCGTTATGATACATTGAAAGATCATAACGTACACCACTACCGATAAAGGATTTTTTAATTCCTGGTAGGTCATCAACGCTATGATAAATATTAAGTAATGAAGAATGGTCGTTGTTAAGATTAGAGCAAGGCTGAGGGTGCAAGCACGATGGACGTGTACAAATCTTACATTTCTCAAGGTCTTTACCCCCCATTTTATACATATTTGCTGAAGGACCTCCAAGATCTGAAATATATCCTTTGAAGTCTTCCATATTTATTACTTTTTTCACTTCTTTGATGATAGAATTTTCACTGCGTGAAGCAATAAATTTGCCTTGATGTGCCGATATCGTACAGAAAGCACATCCACCAAAACACCCACGATGAAGATTCACAGAGTGTCGTATCATTTCATAAGCAGGTATGCGTTTCCCAATATATCGAGGATGAGGAAGTCGGGTATATGGTAGGTCAAATGATGCGTCTATCTCACTTTCAGTCATAGGAGGATTTGTGCGGTTGACTTTTATAACCGTATTGCCAGTTACTTGCCATAGGGTTCTACCATTCCATCGATTAGATTCAATTTCAATATGCTTAAAATTTTCAGCTTGATTTATTTTATTCTTTTTACATTCATCAAAAGAGTGAAGAATGAAATTATTGGTGGTATCTTTTTCTTTTGTAATTTCAGATGATGGTAAGATTACTACCGTTTGCGGTATATCACGGAGAGATGATATTTTTTTACCTTCGTTAATTGCATTAGCAATTTCTATTATAGGTTTTTCACCCATTCCGTATATAAGTATATCGGCATCACATTCCGACAAAATAGATGGTCGCAGAGTGTCTTGCCAATAGTCATAATGAGACAACCGACGCAAAGATGCTTCTATGCCACCGACAACGATTGGTGTATCAGGAAATAATTTCCGTAATGCGTTGCTATATACGATAGTTGGATAATCGGGACGCATTCCCGGACGACCATTTGGTGTATAGGCATCATCGCTCCTACGCCTACGTGCTGCGGTGTAATGGTTTACCATAGAATCCATTGCTCCAGCTGAAATACCAAAGAAAAGACGCGGTGTGCCAAGTTTTGCAAAGTCACGCAAATCGTCTTGCCAATTGGGTTGTGGCACTATTGCTACTCTATAACCATGTGCTTCAAGTACTCTACCTATAACTGCTGCACCCATCGATGGGTGGTCTATATAAGCATCGCCAGAGAATAGAATTACATCAATGTAATCCCAACCGAGACGGTCAATCTCTTTTTTTGTAGTCGGTAGCCAAGGCTGTTTATAATTATTTGAATCCAAAATTGTATTATTTTTTTGACATAGAGAGTAATCGATCTTCCATTTTTAATAATTCATCACGAAGTTGTGCTGCTTCAATGAAATCCATGCGTTTTGCTGCTTCTACCATATCGGCACGAAGTCGTTCAATGGCACGTTTTATATCGTTGTCGGTCATATATTTTACAACTGGGTCGGCGGCTAAGTCAACCGTATGATTAAATTCAGCTTCACATTGGCGTTCGAGCTGAGAAGGTGAATAATTATCATTATTATTACGTTTTCTTCCTCTCTTTGATTCTTTTCCTTCAGCAGTTTCTTGACCAATTATCAAGTTCCGAGCCTTTATAATTGCAGTAGGTGTAATGCCATGCTCTTCGTTATATTTTAATTGTAATGTTCTACGTCGCTCTGTTTCGTCAATAGTGCGTTGCATTGATGCCGTTATTTTATCGGCATACATTATTACTTGACCATTTAAATTTCTTGCTGCTCGTCCAGCCGTCTGGGTTAGTGAGCGGTGTGACCTAAGAAATCCCTCCTTGTCGGCATCAATAATTGCTACAAGCGACACTTCTGGCATATCAAGTCCTTCTCGAAGAAGATTAACGCCTATTAATACGTCAACAACTCCTTCTCTAAGATCATCGATAATCTGTATTCTGTCCATCGTTTCAACATCAGAGTGGATATAGGAGCATTTAATATCTAATCGGCTTAAGTATTCCGTAAGCTCTTCTGCCATACGTTTTGTAAGCGTGGTTACGAGTACACGTTCATGCTTTTCAATACGTATTTGAATCTCTTCAATGAGATCATCAATTTGACCTCTTGAAGGACGTACTATTATTACTGGGTCAAGTAGCCCCGTAGGTCGTATAATTTGTTCCACAACCACACCATCGCACTTATTTAGTTCATAGTCGGCAGGTGTGGCACTCACAAATATTGCTTGCTTTGTTAGAGCTTCAAATTCTTCAAATTTGAGTGGCCGATTATCAATTGCAGCAGAAAGGCGGAATCCATATTCCACAAGATTAGTTTTACGAGAAGTATCGCCACCATACATGGCACGCACTTGAGGTAGCGTTGCATGGCTCTCATCAATTATAGTGAGATAGTTATCTGGAAAATAATCGAGTAGGCAGAAGGGGCGCATTCCTGGCTCTCTACCATCAAAATAACGAGAATAGTTTTCAATACCAGAGCAATATCCTACCTCTCTAATCATCTCAACATCGTATGTAACTCGTTCGTATAGTCGTTTTGCCTCAAGTGGACGACCTTCGTTACGAAATGCTTCAACTTGTTTGCCAAGGTCAACCTCTATCTCCCCAATAGCTTCTCCTACACGAGCTTTAGATGTGACAAAAATGTTTGCAGGGAATATTTTAAATTCATCAACTTCAGTTACAGCAAGTCCTGTGTCGGGATTTATCGTCTGAATAGATTCTATATCATCGCCCCAAAAAATCACACGTAGCATAATCTCATCGTATGCAAGAAACACATCAACAGTGTCACCTCTGACACGGAAAGTCCCCCGTGATAATTCAATTTCGTTTCGAGAATATAAAGCATCTACAAGGTTACGTAGGAATTGATTTCTACCAATATTTTGTCCTTTGGCAATAGTTACTATATTTTCGTGAAAATCATCGGGATTTCCAATACCATAAAGACAAGAAACAGAAGATATGACAACAATATCTTTTCGTCCAGAAAGTAGAGCCGACGTCGTTGCTAAACGTAAGCGATCTATCTCATCATTAATCATTAAGTCTTTCTCAATGTATTTGTCTGATGATGGAATATATGCCTCTGGCTGATAATAGTCATAGTATGACACAAAATAATGTACTGAGTTTTCAGGAAAAAATCCTTTGAACTCAGAGTAAAGTTGCGCCGCAAGTGTCTTATTATGAGATAAAATAAGAGTAGGGCGGTCAACTTGAGCAATCACATTAGCCATCGTAAACGTTTTTCCAGAACCCGTTACACCAAGTAGTGTCTGATATGGTTGATTAGACATTATCCCTTCAGTTAACTCTCTGATAGCGTTTGGCTGGTCGCCCGTAGGCTGATAATCGGAATGTAATTTAAAACTCATTATTTTGGCACATTGATAAAACACATAACAACACAATGACAAATGCGTTATTTGCAAAGTTACTAAAAAGTTTAAATTCAAAGGCCATGCAGTCTATCAAGTTTAGGAAAATCGTAACGTATATAGATATTATTGGAAAAGAAGTATAAAGTTTCTCGTTTATCGGAACGTCTGTCGATACTTAATAGTATAAATGAGGTGAAGCGTGACGCTAAAAGTATTCTTGAAATGTTTCCACGAGAGAATACAGAGATTGTTGCAGAGACTGCACCGATAGAAGAAAAAGTTGAAAGTACTACATCAGAAGTTGCTCCATCAGAAATTTCGGCTGACCCTTTTTTTAGGGAAAGACCATAAACTATCTAAAATTGAAAAAAGGAAACTTCTTGATTCACTTTCCAGAATAACTCCAGAGATTAATCAAAAAGAACCCTCTTCTACATATACCAAAAACACGAAGTTGGTTTCACTTTTGCAAGTAAATTCATCAAAATAATTAGGTTGAGTTTTTGATTGCAAAAAACGCAAGGAAAAGGAATTTATAGCATGTTTTGTTTACTACAAAGTGACATAATGGCTAAAGGTCGTAATGGGTTGTTATATGGCTGATTAACTTTGATTCCTTTATCTAAAGTGTCAAAGATGTGAATGTGGTTTTATAAATTAGGGCAACCTTTTTCGACAATAATATTTTTTAATTTTGCTTTGTAATAATGATTTCAAATATTGTTTTTGTAATCTGTAATTCTACATTTAAACGACTCTTTTGGCATATATTTTTCACAATGGTAAGACCTAATCCTGTGGCTCCTTTTTCTTGTGTCGATTTTATGAAACGTCCAAATAGATCTCCATTTGGTAATGTATGGTTGTAGGAGTTACTAATACGTAATTCTTGTTCATCAATGGATATCGTCAAATTTCCTCCATCAATATTATATTTAAGAGCATTAGATAGAATATTCATAATAAGTCTATCGGCTAATGTTTTGTTTATTTGCACAATGAAGTTTGCTTTGCGTTGATAATTAACCTTTATATTTCTGTTTATTATAATATCTTCGCAAGATATAAGATATTCATTGATTAGTTCTTCTAAATCGATTGGTTCAATATCAATGAATTGGTCATTGTTTATCTTTGCAATTAGGAGTAATGCTTTGTTGAAGTTTGACATGCGATTTAATGCACCTTGCATACTGCGAATCAGTTCACTACTCTTGTCATTGCCTAATTCCATTTGTTGCAGTAATTCAAGTTTAGCTTTAATAATAGATATAGGCGTTTGTAATTCGTGCGAAGTATCTTCAGTGAGTTCTTTGAGTGAATTATAATCATTACTTATTTTATTCATCATATTATATACTACCTCGTTCATTTCGTCAAACTCATCAATGCCGCTATATGGAGGAGGAGTCTCTTTCTTCTTTTCTACCTTATAACGTTGTAATTGCGATAATAATTTGTAAAATGGTTTCCAAAGGATATGAGTGTAATAACTGAATACAAAAAAATAGGCTATAATGAAAAACAAAAATATTAAAACAAGCGATATTATTACTGCTGAAATAAGGTTGTCCTCCTCAAGCGTTGGTTGACTGATTGTTACATGATAAAATTTAGTTCCAGCTTTAATGTCAAAATTTAATATTCTATACACCACCATCTCTTTTTGCTGAGAGCTATAAATAAGTGAATCGTAGATTGCCTGATTTTGTTCAACTTTATTTTCTACTTTGGTACATAAAATACGACTATGGTGCATTTCGAGTTCTTGTAGCGAAATTAAAGTGTCATTTTTGTCAACATAGTCAATTACTTGTTGCTGATACTCTTTGAGGATGTCATCGGTAGTTCTATGAATAGAATGGCGGAAAATGTAATAGTGTGTTACACTTCCAAGTGCTAAAACGGCAAGGAGTGTATATATAATGTATCTGTGATATATTGTGGTGAGTCTCATAGATCTGTTAATTTGTAACCAACTCCATAAATGGTTTTTATGTAATCCTTAGCACCTAAATCCATCATTTTCTTTCTAACATTGCGCACATGAGTATAAATAAAGTCAAAAGAATCAGAAGATACTCCCATCATATCTCCCCACAGATGTTCTACAATCATTTCCTTCGTTAATACACGTTCCTTGTTCATAAATAAAAAGAAGATTAAGTCATATTCTTTTCGAGTCAAGATTAGTTCTTGCTCATGAATAAAAATTTTACGTGAGTCCATGTTAATACGAATTTCATGAAATAAATATTCATTACATCCATCAAAACAGCGTCGGCGAATTACTGACTTGATTCGTGCATTTAGTTCCGAAAGATTGAAAGGCTTTGCCAGATAATCATCAGCGCCAATATCAAGTCCAAGAATCTTGTCGTTAATTGCATTTCGAGCCGATACGATAATTACTCCTGTAGAATTATTTTTACTTTTGAGATGCTTAATTAAATCCAGCCCGTTTCCATCAGGGAGAGTAATATCTACAATCACGCAGTCGTATTGATAAAGATCGAGCTTCTCATAGGCCAAAGCGCAGTTGCAGGCATATTCTGTGTGGTAACCTTCTGCTTTAAGATAAGAAGCAATAGATTCCATCAATTCAAATTCGTCTTCAATTATAAGTATATTCATAGGATAATAAATGAAAGGAGTTTTTACTTATGGACAAAAGTAAGTGTTTATATTTAAATGAACAAGATTAGAAATTATTATGTAAAATTGTTTGAACTTCAGAATTACTTCAGAATTGCCTATTACATTTGTCAACAAACTTAATAATATTATTAGTATGGCAAAGAAACAAAATTTATTCAAACTGTTGTTAGTAGCGGTGGTTATTTTTTTTGCAGCATGTAGCAATGATAATAATTCACAGGAGCCAACGAATGTGCCTAAAGCTGTAAATGAGGCATTCAAAAAGCAATTTCCAAAAGCTACTAACGTAAAATGGACGATGAAGAAGAACTACCACGTAGCGAGTTTCGATTTATCGCTGAATGGTCGTGCAGTGACTAATGCCAATGATGTAAATGAGGCATGGTACACTGATGCTGGTATCTGTGGATTAAGTGAATTAGAACTATCTAAAGAAGAATTTGAAAAGAGTTACGCTGCTGTGTTTGCCTCTTGGAAGGCACTGAATTATATAAACGAAGGGTATTTGATAGATGACATTGATTTGTTGCAAAGGAGTGATAACTCTAATGACAAAGTGATTAAATTAGAAATAGAAAAGGGAGACTTAGAACGTGAATTGTTTTTTACACTTGATGGTGTTTTGGTTAAGGATGTGGAAGATGTAGAATCAGATGAAGATGATAATTTGCCTTGTCCACAAGTGCTAACAGATTATGTAAATTTGCATTATAAGGGTGCAATGATTGTGGATTTTGAACAAGATTCTGAGACTAATACATATGAAGTAGAAATATTGATTACACTTTCGGGTATTAATATCGAAAAAGAATTGAGCTTTAATGATAAATATGAATTTATCGGCGCAGAAATCGACATTGATGATGAAATGTTAGTGCAACTACTTAAAAAGATTTTGACTCCAGAAGAAATAGCTAAAATAGCTGAAATAACAGGAGAGAGCGATATAGAAGAATGGGATATAGAAATAACTGAAAATAAGGCAGGAGAAATAACCATTTCAGTAGAAAATATTGATGGAGATATGGAACCAATAGTTACCCTTGACAAAAATCTTCAACCAATAAAATAGTACTTACTATAGACATAACACACTTATGCTCAAATTACCCAGTAGTAGATAATCAATAACTATTGGGTAATTTTTTTATTAAATAAAAAATAATAATATAAAATAGGTTGGATAATAAAAAACTCATATATTTGTGTATGTTCCAGTATAGAACAATTAAAATATATTATCATGAACATAAACGAAATTTTAAAAAACCTTGAAGCAAAACATCCGGGAGAAAAGGAGTATTTGCAAGCGGTAAAAGAAGTATTATTATCTGTAAACGATGTGTATAACATGCACCCTGAATTTGAGAAATCTCGAATTGTTGAAAGAATGGTTGAACCTGATCGTATTTTCACTTTTCGTGTAACTTGGCTCGATGATAAAGGTGATGTTCAGACAAACATTGGTTATCGTGTTCAGTTTAATAATGCAATAGGTCCTTATAAAGGTGGCATACGGTTTCACGCATCGGTTAACCTCTCTATCCTAAAATTTTTAGGATTTGAACAAACATTTAAAAATGCTCTTACCACACTACCTATGGGTGGAGGAAAGGGTGGTTCTGATTTTAGTCCACGTGGCAAATCTGATAAAGAAATTATGCGTTTCTGCCAAGCATTCATCATTGAACTATGGCGTAATCTTGGACCAGACCGTGATGTGCCGGCTGGAGACATTGGCGTTGGTGGTCGTGAAGTAGGATATATGTATGGAATGTACAAGAAACTTGCCCAAGAGCACACAGGTACATTTACAGGTAAGGGGCTTGATTTTGGTGGTTCTAAAATACGTCCTGAGGCTACTGGATTTGGAGCATGCTATTTTGTTCAAAATATGTTGAAAACAAAAGGAGATAGCTTTACAGGAAAAACTGTTGCAATCTCTGGTTTTGGTAATGTAGCTTGGGGGGCCGTTACAAAAGCTAATGAACTTGGCGCAAAGGTTGTAACTATTTCAGGTCCTGATGGGTATATATATGACCCAGATGGTATTTCAGGCGAAAAAATAGATTATATGCTTACACTTCGTTCAAGTGGTGATGATATAGTTGCACCTTATGCTGAAAAATATCCTAATGCTAAATTTTATGCAGGACGTAAGCCATGGGAAGTTAAGGTTGACATAGCAATGCCATGTGCTACACAAAATGAGCTTTGCAAAGAAGATGCAGAGAGCCTTGTAAAAAATAAGGTATTCTGTGTTGGTGAAGTTTCAAATATGGGTTGTACACCCGATGCGATTGATACATTTATAGATGC
This sequence comes from Muribaculaceae bacterium, assembly GCA_036661515.1. Lineage (GTDB taxonomy): Bacteria > Bacteroidota > Bacteroidia > Bacteroidales > Muribaculaceae > HGM05232. Next base: position 10,755 of record JAVWYO010000067.1, read on the forward strand.
AAAAATAATGTATGGACCTGGTAAGGCTGTAAATGCTGGTGGTGTAGCAACTTCTGGGCTTGAAATGAGCCAAAATGCTATGCACATGTCATGGTCGGAAAAAGAAGTTGACGATAAACTTCATACAATCATGAATGATATTCATCAACAATGCGTGAAATATGGTACAGACACGAGTGGTTATATTAACTATATGAAAGGAGCAAATATTGCTGGTTTCATGAAGGTTGCAAATGCAATGATGGGACAAGGAATTTTATAATCATAGCCCAATATAAATTAAAAAA
>JAVWYO010000068.1:0-2546 GCA_036661515.1 Muribaculaceae bacterium
ACTCCATTCAACATTGCAAATATAGGGATAAAAATTCAAAATATTAAATGACAAGGAATAAAACAGTATCGCAGATTCATGTCGTCGCGTGAGTTTGACAGTAGTAATGAAAAAATATTACTACATTTTAATAGCTGTAACCAGCAGTTAACCACTCATTTAACCACTCCATGTGTCAAACTCGGGAAATATTATAATTTTTTTTTAAAAAAGTGAGTACAAAAACAAAATACAACTGTCTATTTATAAAACAGCTCAATATATGGACCGCAAAAATCTATTAAGTAGCAATCTTTCAAAACAAATCGTAAAAGATACAGAGCCAAATCTGTCACTTAACGAAAAGAAAGAAATGTGGGGAGAAATTAATCATAGGACACAGTGGAGTGTAACCGCTCATAAGAGAAAATTATGGGTAGGAATTGCAGCATCAATAATTCTCCTTATTTGTGGAACAATTACTATTAATTTCTTGAATAATAGAAATAATCTAAATAATCTGTTCAGCCTTATCGACGTAACTAATATTAAAGATATTAAGCTAATAGTAGGAGATCAACAATTTAATATAGCGAAAGACTCAGAGATTAAATGCAATCTTACGTCAAACAAAATTGAAGTAAATAATAACGGAGTAGAACTCTTTTCCCTATGTATTCCAGATGCTGAAACTAAGATTCAAATGGCTGTCCCAGCAGGAAAATCTTCTAAAATAATACTTTCCGATAATTCAGAAATAAATCTAAAAGCTCAGTCGCAACTAATTACTCCATTTGCATTTTGTGGCTCAAAAAGAGAAATATATCTTAGAGGTGAAGCCTTCCTAAAAGTTAGCAGAAACGAGAAAAAACAATTTATAACTCATACAAAATCACTTAAAGTTGGAGTACTGGGTACTGAATTTATCGTCTCGGCATATCCGCTGGATAAAGAAGAAACTGTTACTCTTGTTTCTGGACGCGTTGAGGTAGCAACTATAAAAGGTGATGTACAAGTAATGAACCCAAATGATCATTTCTCTTATAATAAATCAAATGGTAATCATTCTATGACTCACAATATTGATTCAGAACCATTCGCTGGGTGGATACAAAAAGTGTTAGTCGCCAAAAATGAATCACTGGAAGATGTGTTTAACGACCTTGAAAAATATTATGACATAAGACTAAATTATGATAAAGCGTCAATGACTGGAATTAGGATAAATGGGAAAATTGATATAAGTGTGCCTATCGAAACAGTCCTTAATCGCTTATCAAAAATAGCTCCTATTACGATTAAAAGGGAGAAAAATAAAGAGATTTTTATAACAATTACAAAACCATTAAACTAATCATATTATGACATAATTAAATAGCTCTGTCTATACCAAAAAAACGAAGCTGGGAGATACTCCTAATACCTCCCAGCCACTAAGACTTTGAAACTAAAAAAACTAAATTAACTTCAAAAATCTATTTTTAAAATGAATGCAAAATATCATTCATGCAAGTATAATAAAATATTATTAAAAAGGCTTGCAATTATTAGTTATTTATTGTTTATTTCGGCATTTACTATTCCTTCTCAGGCAATAGCATCTCCTACACCAGCCGAAAAAAACGAATCGGCTTTTATTTCTTTAAATGAAACTCAAAAGCCAATAAGTGCTATCTTGAAAGACATCGAGAAGCAAAGTAATTATGTATTTGTATATAATAGTGCCGAGATTGACCTCTCAATGCCTGTTACTCTAAAAATGACCTCAGCTTCTATAAAAAGCATTATGAATGTATTGCTTAAAAATACATCATTTAAATACGAGATATCAAATCGACAAGTACTTATCCTTAAAGACAACGAAACTAAAAGTAACAAAATCAAAGCCTCTGGTAAGGTTGTTGATGCCGAAACTGGAGAACCTCTTATTGGTGTAACGATTCAAGTAAAAGGAGAAAACATTGGTTCCATAACTGATATTGAGGGTAGTTATGATATTGAAATTCAAAAAGGGGCTACAATGATTTTTTCTTATGTCGGATATTCAAAGAAAGAACTAAAAGCTCAATCTCTTATGAAAGTTGAGCTGAAAAATCAAAGTGAACAGCTTAATGAACTTGTAGTAGTGGGATATGGTTCAGTAAAAAAGAAAGATTTAACAGGGGCAGTGTCGGCGGTTGGCGAAAAAGACTTTAATAAAGGCTTGGTAAATAATGCTGCACAACTTATTCAAGGACGCGTATCGGGTGTTAACATTACAAGTAATGACGGAGAACCTGGTGGCGGTGTAACAATCAGAGTACGAGGGTCTAATTCAATACGCTCAGGACAAGATCCGCTATATGTTGTTGATGGTGTGCCTTTGGATATTTCAGATGATTTACAACCTAAAGGGGCAAGCATAGCAGGCGTAGGCTCGACTGGGAATAAAAATCCGCTTAACTTCCTAAATCCAAATGATATTGCATCTATTGATGTCCTAAAAGATGCTTCGGCTACTGCTATATATGGAGCCAGAGGCGCAAATGGCGTTATTATGGTGACTACAAAAAAAGGACAAGAAGGAC
>JAVWYO010000068.1:2556-6452 GCA_036661515.1 Muribaculaceae bacterium
ATTCTGGCGCTATTAGCGTCTCTCAACTTAGAAAAAAATATGACGTACTTTCGGCCGACCAATATCGCCAACTTACAAAAGACAAGGGATTAACTCTTGAGGATAAAGGAGCTAATACTGATTGGCAAGATCAAATTTTCCGTACGGCTTTTTCTCATAATCACAACCTTTCCATTAGCGGTGGTATTAAGAATGGTACGTACCGTGCATCGTTGGGATATCAAAACAATGAAGGTATCATTAAGAAAAGTGGTATGGAGAAATTTACTGGAAGATTTGCAATAAGTCAGAAATTCTTTAATGATCGACTTTCTTTAGAAGCAAGTCTTTTAGCTACGAGATCTAACGATCAAAGAGCTCCTTTAGGACAATCGGGTGGCTATGAGGGAGATTTAATTCTCACATCATTAAAACTAAATCCTACATTCCCTATATTTAACGAAGATGGCTCATATTTCCAAAAGAGTCCCGATACAAGGAACCCTGTAGCTATGATTGACCTTACTAACGATAAAACTCGCACCGATCGCATTCTTGCGAACTTAAATGGTACTTTTGAAATTATAAAAGGACTAAAATATAAATTAAATATTGCATTTGATGAAACAACTGCATCTCGCAAAGTTACACAAAACGCAAAGTTAATTTACATGACAGATAAAGGTACAGTAGATATTAACAATATTGAAGCTGGTAATTTCCTTATAGAGAATTATCTAACCTACGACTTAATAGTAAAAGATATTCATAAGTTTAACTTCCTTGCTGGTCACTCCTATCAAAAATTCAATAATTATAACTATGGATTCCATATTAATGGATTTGAAGTTGATGACATTGACTATATCTATGACTTTGGTTTTGGTAGCAACAAGTTAATTTCGGGAGGGTCGAATATTACAAAAAATGAGATACAATCATTCTTTGGTCGTGTTAATTACAATTTAATGGGTAAGTATTTACTAACCGTTAATCTTCGCTCTGATGGCTCAACAAAATTTGGTGCTAATAATAAATATGGATTCTTCCCTTCGGCTGCTCTTGCTTGGAGAATGATTGATGAAAAATTTATTTCCGATCTTAATGTCTTCAGTAATTTGAAGCTACGATTAAGCTGGGGTATAACGGGTAATCAAGAAATCCCTAACAAAATTTCTCAAATAAAACTTGGAACCACATCTGGTTCTATTTTAGATGGGGGCACTGATGTTACTCCAGGGATAACTCTTACAAGAACACCTAATCCAAATTTGAAGTGGGAACGTACCGAACAACTCGATTTGGGAATCGACTTCGCATTTTTTCATCACAGATTAAGTGGAACTCTCGATTTATATTCAAAGACTACTAAAGATGTTCTGTTACAAGTTAATTCAATTGCACCTGCACCTACTACTCAAGTATGGAGTAACGTACCAGGTATGAAAATTCTTAATAAAGGTATTGAAATCGGACTTAATGGTGTGATTGTTGAAGAACGTGATTGGCATTTTGAAATGGGTGCAAACTTCTCTGCTAATAAAAATGAGGTAAGAAATTTGCCAATGGAATCTATAACTATATCTAATCCAAGTGGCCCTGGTATAACTGGATTCAACGCACAAGTAATAAAAAGTGGCTATCCTATTGGAACATTTTGGGGATATAATTTCTTAGGGTTCGATGAAAAAGGGCACAGCGTTTATGAAAAAGATGCCGATGGCAAAAACGTTGAAAAATGTATTGGAAATGCACAACCCGATTTCACTCTTAATTTTAATACCAATTTACGTTGGAAGAATTTTGATTTAGGGCTATTCTTTAATAGCGTTGTTGGAAACGATGTATATAACAATCTTGCTAACGTAATCGACAATATGAGTATGTTTGCTAAAGGGAATAATACAACTCCTGGTGCAGCGGCCTCAGGTGAAGCTCTCGACAATGTCCTTGACTATTCAAGTAGATATATAGAAAGTGGATCATATCTTCGTCTTAGTAGTGCAACTATTGGATACACTCTTCCAATGAAAAATAATAAATGGGTAAGCAATATACGTTTAAATGTCACTGGAAATAACCTTTTTGTAATCTCTGGTTACTCTGGCTATGATCCCGAAGTTAATGCTTCTCGTACTTCTAATGGCGTGCCATCTCTTGGTATTGGCTGGACTTCTTATCCTCAATCTCGTAGCTTTAGCTTTGGAGTTTCAGTAGATTTTTAAAATAACTTTAAATTGCAAAATAAACAATGAATACTTTTAAATATATTTTCACGGCTATTATCGCTCTTATGATTATGTCATCATGTAGCGACTTAAATGAAGAAATTCTAAATGAAAAAGATGAAGAGGAAACTATTAAAGATCCTGCTAATGCTGGAATGATTGTAGCTCCTGCTTACGCATACCTTCGTGACCTTCAAAGTCGCTCTGGAGTGTGGTTGGTACTCGAAAGCGTTACAGATGAACTGGTGTTCCCCACACGTGGTAGCGATTGGAACAACTCTAATTATAGAACCCTATTTACTCACGAATATGACGATAAAAATAGTTATATTAAAAATACGTGGAATAGCTTTATGATTGGAATAACTCGCTGTAATGTAGCTCTTCAGTATCTTTCAAAGCTGGAACAAACAGCTCTTGTAAAGGACTATATTAATGAAACAAAATTTATTAGGGCGCTTTGCATGTATCATTTAATGGACTGCTTCGGTCAATTCCCTATGCGTGAATTTTCTGAAATAGATTTTTCCGTAAAACCTAAAATATTAAATCGTGCGCTGGCTCTTGAAAGAATTGAAAAAGAATTAAAAGAGATAATACCGCTATTAAAAGAAAAAGGAGATGTCCCTTATGGTAGAATAACGCGGGCTTCTGCTCAAACGTTACTTGCCAAGCTATATTTAAATAATCAAGTTTACACGGGGAAGGCTCCTGCCTTTTCTGATGGAGTTGCTCGCTGGGGTGATGTGATAAGCCAGTGCGATGCTATTATTAATTCAGGAAAGTATCAACTTGCTGATGACTTTTGGAAACTTTATTTAGCCGATAACGGTGCTTATTCTAATCAAACGGAAACAATCCTGCCTATCGTGTATAATTGCACTGCTGGTCTAAAAGGTATCCCTTGGCTTAATATTACACTCCATTATAATCAAAAATTTAATGGCTTTAAAGGAATGTGGAACGGGTGTTGCACAACACCTACATTTCTCGACACATGGGATACTACTGACCCTCGTTATCAAGATACGCGTTTGAAAAAACAGATTGGTTTCAATTTAGGAATCATTGTGGGCCCCCAATATGCACCCGATGGAACACCTATAAAAGATCGTACAGGTAAACAATTATCATATACCCCTGATTTTAGCGTCCAAAATTCTACTGAAGCACAAGGCGCAAGAGTCGTTAAATATGCTCCCGATCCTGCATCTACGTTTACAAGTGCAAGCGAAAATCATGTCCAATATTATCGACTATCAGATATATATTTAATGAGAGCTGAGGCTAAATTCAGAAATAATGATAAAAATGGCGCATTAGCTGATATTAATATACTTCGCGAAAAACGTGGAGTGAAAGCATTACAGATTAATGATTTTAATCTCGATAAAATTTATAACGAGCGTGGATATGAATTTTACTGGGACGGACCATCGCGTCGTAACGATATGGTGCGCTTCAATAAATATTGTGCTGCTCGATATGAAAAACTCGAAACACCTGCTTTCAAGATTCTTCTACCTATACCATTAAGTGCTAAAGAAGCTAATGATGAGTTAGAGGATAATCCTGGATACTAATAAATTATCTATATAATTAGCTGATAGTGGTGACGCTCTTTTTCTATGCTCACGCTATCAGCTTCTTTTTTAATTTTCATAAATAATGACTTTCTTTCAGAAATTT
>JAVWYO010000068.1:6479-10902 GCA_036661515.1 Muribaculaceae bacterium
ATAGTAGTTGCATCATGTATCATTGCTCCTTATTCTGCAAAGGCCTATAATCTCCCCACTTGGATTGAAGATGCCGTGATTTATCAAATTTACCCCTCAAGTTTCCAGGATAGTAATGACGATGGTATTGGTGATCTCACTGGAATAATGAGTAGACTTGATTATATTAAATCAATTGGCGTTAATACCATTTGGCTAAATCCTTGTTTCCATTCAGGATTCCGTGATGGGGGATACGACGTAATAGATTTTTATCGTGTAGCACCACGATTTGGCACCAACGACGACATGAGGAAATTATTCGAAATTGCGCATGCTAAAGGGATTAGAGTGATTTTAGATCTTGTCGTGGGTCACACTTCTGATCAATCGCCATGGTTTAAATTTTCGCAACAAAAGACAAAAAACATTTATTCAAATCGATATATTTGGACTAATGATTCATCTATTCTTCCAGATAAATTTGTAAAAGGTAACTTTGAGCGTAATGGAAGTTATCGTAAGAATTATTTTGATTGTCAACCTGCGCTTAACTATGGATATGGTGAACCTAATCCACAAAATAATTGGGAAGAACCTGTTTCAGCTCCAGCCCCCACAGCAACACGTTTGGAACTAATGAATATTATTAATTTCTGGATGCAAATGGGATGCGATGGCTTTAGAATAGATATGGCTGGGTCACTCGTCAAAAACGACCCTAACTTGGTAGGAACAAAGAAACTTTGGAACGAAATAAGAACCAATTTTGAGAGCCTTTATCCTAATGGTATTTTACTCGCTGAATGGAGTGCCCCCGAAAAAGCTGTAAAAGTAGGCTTTATGATGGATTTTAATATTCATTTTGGCAAAACTGGTTATCGGAATATGTTGTTTAACAATATTGGAACTTATAGGCGTGATACATGCTATTTCGATATTAAAGGAGTTGGCGACCCTAAACCATTTATCGATAATTTAACTATGTGTCTAAAGGCAGCTGGCGACACTATGCACATATCAACCCCAACAGGTAATCATGATTTTCAACGACCTAATTGTGGAAAACGTAATACAATAGAGCAACTTCGTACTACGATGGCATTTTTCATGACACTGCCAGGTGTCCCCACTATATATTATGGCGATGAAATAGGTATGAAATTTATTGATAATCTGCCTGACAAAGAGGGTAGCATGCTCAAAAGTGGTAACAGAGCAGGCTCACGTACACCTATGCAATGGGACAGTACAATTAATGCTGGGTTTTCTAATGCATAAATAATTTTTATCTTCCAATCGACAATTCTTTTAATCGCCCTAATGTTAAGCAACAAGAACAGGATTCAACCTCAATGCTTAATTATGTGCGAAATTTGCTATCGTTGCGTAGTAAGTTCCCAGCATTGCATTGCCGTGGCGAAATATCATTCTATTGCGATGGTAATGACAAATATCCATTAGTCTATGAACGCTCAAAAGGGTCGCAGCGTATTTTAATATGCATCAATCCTTCTGGACGTAATATCATAACAATAAGGAAAAATGTGCGTAAGTTTAAGCACATCACTCCTATAATGAAAAATAATTTCGATAAGATACAAAATATTAAATGCAAAGGGTCTAATATGTATCTATCAATTCCTCCATTATCAGTAGGAATTTATATAATTGATTAACTATATGAGAAAAATATTATTTGGGCTAATTATTTTGAGCTCGTTACATATCATGGCGCAAGACCCATGGAAAATAAAGGTGGAAAATATAACTTCTGAAAATTATTTCGGGGTTACGGTAGGAAATGGAATGTTAGGTTTAGTTTCAGCTCCAGAGCCTTTTAAAAATAGTTGTGTTGTCCTTGCTGGCTGCTATGACAAATATGGGAGGGGAGGAGTAAGCAATTTCCTTAATGGATTTGATATGTTGAACACATCTATTTCGATCAGCGGAATACCTTTAGTACGAGAAAATATTTCTGATTTCAGCCAGACTCTCGACATGAAAGAAGCTAATTTTAGCGGCGATTTTGAACTAAAAGAAAAAGCAAAAGTGAATTATTCTTTTAGAGCTTTGCGACAATTACCTCACTGCGCACTACTTGTGGTTACGATTACCGCTATCGATGATATTGAACTATCTGTCAAAAACACTCAGGATATTCCTGACGCTTTTCGTGATGGGATAATGACTTATAATGAAATACAACGTCGACATGCTTCTGTAAAATTATTATCAACGCGGGCTGGGAGCCCAACTGGCAAACTTCTAATGTGTGCATCTTCTGCCTTTATTTTCCCTGAAAAGCCTAATGCCGAGCCACGTGTAATACATAATATACCAAATAATAATAACCATTCATCAAGATTCGTAAAAACTTTAAAAAAAGGTGAAACATATCGATTTGGTATTTTAGGAACGTCAATAACCTCGTCCCAACACCCCGATGCTGCAAACGAAGCCGAAAGATTAACAATATTTGGATGCTTAGAAGGGATTGACCGTTTAATATCAAATCACAATAGACAATGGAATGAATTGTGGAAGAGCGATATAGAAATAGTTGGTGATGCCAAAGCTCAGCAAGAGATACATTCTATGATATATCATCTTTATTCATTTGTAAGAGAAGGCTCAAGACAATCTATTTCGCCTATGGGGCTTTCTGGATTAGGATATAATGGTCACATATTTTGGGATGCCGACACTTGGATTTTCCCTGCTTTACTTATGCTACAACCTAAGATTGCAAAATCAATGATCGATTATAGATTCGACCGCCTAAACGCTGCCAAAGCAAATGCTGCTGAACATGGTTTCAATGGCGCTATGTATCCATGGGAAAGTAGTGATACAGGATTTGAAGAAACTCCTACTTGGGCATTTGCTGGAACATTTGAACACCACATTACCGCATGCGTTGGTAATGCAGCATGGCTTTATTATTGCGTATCACAAGATTTGGATTGGTTGAAACGCGAAGGATATGAGATAATATCAGCTACCGCCGATTTCTGGATTAGTCGTGCAGAACTCGATAGTGATGGAAAATACCACATTAAGAATGTCGTTGCGGCTGACGAATATGCCGAAAATGTAGATGATAATGCTTATACTAATGCCGCAGCAAGTGTAAATTTAAAAAATGCAATTAAAGCTGCCAATTTATTAGGAGTAAAAGAAAATAGCAAATGGAATGAAGTAGCCAATAAATTAATAATACTTTCATTTAAAGATGGAATAACTCGTGAACATTCATCTTACGAAGGACAAAACATAAAACAAGCCGACGTCAATCTATTAGCATATCCTTTAGGCGTGATTAAAGATAAAAGTCAAATATTGAAAGATTTAGAATTTTATGCCCAAAAAGTTCCACAAAAGAATACCCCTGCAATGACCCAAGCAATTTTCTCATTATTATATTCCAGAATAGGAAACAAAGAAATGGCATATAAATATTTTATTGACGCTTATCGCCCTAATATGCTATTGCCTTTTGGTGTTATTGCAGAAACTAAAGGAGGAACAAACCCATATTTTATTACAGGTGCGGGTGGTGTGCTACAATCTGTCATAATGGGATTTTGTGGACTGGAAATAACACCAAAAGGTATTATCCAATTAAAAAATACCGTATTCCCAGAAAATTGGGATAGTATTACTTTGAAAGGGATTGGAGTAGAAAAGCGGAAATACACAATCCAGAACCGTTAGTAATATGACTTCTCAATTTTAAGATAGAACGATGCAGGAGATTTCTCGTTGATTGATAGCTCATACCCAAAAGTTGGGGAATATCTTTCAATGGAATTTCCTGTATATAATATAAATAAATAGCCTCTCGCTGTCTTGGCGTTAATTCCTTTAAAGCCTCTTTCAACTCGATGCGTTGTCCATCAGTAAAAGATGATTCATTTTCTTCATCATATTCTGAATTATGAATTAATTCCATTTCAAATTTGACTTCCACACTATGATCTGTCGAAATATAATCAAGCCGTTCTATTTTATTCAGAAGAGTATTTTTCAAGGATATAAACAGGTAAGCCTTAGCATTCACATCTCTACTTATATTTCGTCTATTACTATATAATTTTACAAACACATCTTGTATTGAATCCTTCACCTGTTCCCTGTCACCTAATATTTTATATCCATAGGCAAACATCACATTAGAATAGTCATTAAATAGCTGAGCAAAGGCATCTCTATCACCCTCAAGAAAGTCGTTCCAAAGAGTATCGTTAGTGTGAAGATTAGTCAATACCTTGCTCATAACTGTTAAAGATGATATAATCAACAAAAATAATAAATTGTTATTGATTTACTATCATTGCTGTCCGCTAAAACTTTTCTATCATACAAAAGTTTTAGCGGGCAGCAATAATTAAGAAGTTGTTGTTAAATGCTAAAAGGGCGAGTAACCACTAAATTAATATGG
>JAVWYO010000069.1:0-2743 GCA_036661515.1 Muribaculaceae bacterium
ATAGGATATTACCCCACAATTGCGTTCGCGGAGCTCACTGCATTATGGGGTTAAATTTCAGAACGAAGTTCTGAAGAGGAACGTCTTCGACGTTCATGCGTTGCTTTAATCCGTTATCTCAACTATTACTAATAATTTAAATTGATAAACTTGCCCTTTTATCTCGTAGGCGCGTTAAATGAAATATTGACCGTTAAAAAGTAAAGAAAAACTTTTGGGATAGTTATTTTACAGGGTGGAAAAAACTTCGTATCTTTGTATCGATGTGAGCAATATGCCACATTCTTTTACATATTGAATATATATCTGCATGGGTAATCAAACTTATCAGTATGAAGACCAACTAAAGGCTACTGTAGCCACTTTGTCAAACAAAGATGGTCTTAAAAATATGTGCCACATGCGTTGGCGCGGCGAGCCGTTACCATCACAGACGATGATTAAAGAGATAATAGACCTTTGCCGATCGGTGCTTTTTCCTGGTTTTTTCGGTGATAGCGAAGTGAATGGCTATAATGTGGAATATATAATCGGTCTTCAGTGTGAGCGCCTCAATTCGTTATTGGAAAGTCAGGTTGCCGCAGGATTGATATTTAATGTATCGTGTGAGCATTCGCTCAATATACCAGAGATAGAGAGTCAAGCACGAGAAATCTCATCAAAATTTATTTCGACTTTACCAGAACTTCGGCGTGTGCTTCATACCGATATTGAGGCAACCTATATAGGTGACCCAGCAGCGGTGAGCCATGAAGAGGTGATATATTGTTATCCAGCTTTGCGCGCAATATCAAATTATCGCATAGCTCATAGCTTGCTTGTTCTTGGAGTACCAATAATACCGAGAATGATAAGTGAGATGGCTCATTCGGAAACGGGAATAGATATTCACCCTGGAGCAACTATAGGAGAGTGCTTTTCAATAGATCATGGCACAGGAGTTGTGGTTGGGGCAACAGCAATAATAGGTAAAAACGTAAAATTATATCAAGGCGTTACACTTGGAGCAAAGAGCTTTGAGGCTGACGAAAATAATAATCCCATAAAGGGAATTCCTCGTCATCCTATAATAGGTGACAATGTAATCGTTTATTCAAATACATCAATATTGGGTCGCATTACGATAGGACGCAATGCTACAATAGGTGGAAATATTTGGGTAACAGATGATGTTGCCGAAGGGGAAAAATTGGTGCAAGCCAAAGCAAATAACATATTAAGATTAAAAAGTGATGAAGGAAAAATTTGAGATGGTTGCTAAGACCTTCCAAGGTTTAGAGGGTGTTTTAGCCGAAGAGTTAAAAGTGCTTGAAGCCGATGATGTAGAAATCGGGCGCAGAATGGTGTCTTTTAAGGGTGATCTTAAGATGTTGTATAAGGCAAACTTTTGTTGCCGTACTGCACTAAGAATACTAAAGCCTATATATAAGTTTAGAGCAACAGATGCAGATGCTCTTTATGAGGCAATAAAGTTATTTGACTGGGAAAGTGTCCTTAAATTAGACCAAACTTTTTCTATCGACTCAACCGTATATAGCGAAGAATTTCGTCACTCAAAGTTTGTAACATATAGAGTAAAAGATGCTATTGCCGATTTCTTTAATGATAAATATGGCAAGCGACCATCAATACGCATTAATAATGCCGATATAATGTTTAATGTGCATATATCGGAAGATCAAGTGACATTGTCTCTTGATAGCTCGGGTGAGCCACTTTATAAGCGCGGGTATAGAGTAGCGCAGACTGAGGCTCCAATAAACGAGGTGCTTGCAGCAGGCCTAATCAAGCTAAGTGGCTGGAATGGAGATAGCAACTTGATAGATCCAATGTGTGGCTCAGGGACATTCTTGATAGAAGCTGCGTTGATCGGAGCTAATATTAATCCTGGCGTATATCGTGAGGGATTTGCGTTTGAACGTTGGAGAGACTATGATGCCGAGTTATTTGATTCAATATATAATGATGATAGTAATGAGCAAGAATTTAAATTTAAAATATACGGGTCAGATATTTCGCCTAAGGCAGTAGATGTCGCCGAAAGTAATATAAAGCGAGCTGGAGTGAGTAAATATGTAGATTTACGTATTTGTAATTTCCAAAGTATAACAGAGGCACCCGAAAAAGGAATACTTATCACTAATCCTCCGTACGGAGAACGTATTGCAGTAGAGGATATGGGTGCATTATATAAATCAATAGGCGAAAAGCTAAAGAAAGTATTCCAAGGTTATCATGCTTGGATAATAGGATATAAAGATGAGTTATTTGATGAAATAAGTCTTAAACCATCTATTAAATATCCAATACTTAATGGTGCTCTTGAATGTGAGTTTCGTGAATATGTAATTTTTGATGGAGCTTATAATCAATTTAGAAGTGAGGGCGGAAGTGTGAAGAATGATAACTTTAAGCGCCCAGAAAGGACAATACGCAAGACACGATTTGATGAATCGATACCTCCACGCCTTGATACTCGTAAAGAAGGAGGATTTGGTGACCGTAAGTTTGGCGACAGAGATGCTAAGCGAGATGGCGGATTTGGTGGAGAACGCAAATTTGGCGACCGTAAGTTTGGTGACAGAGATGTTAAACGAGATGGTGGATTTGGTGGAGAACGCAAATTTGGTGACCGTAAGTTTGGCGACCGAGATACTAAGCGAGAAGGAGGATTTGGTGGAGAACGCAAATTTGGTGACCGTAAGTTTGGCGACAGAGATGCTAAGCGAGAAGGTGGATTTGG
>JAVWYO010000069.1:2843-10854 GCA_036661515.1 Muribaculaceae bacterium
GACCGCAAGTTTGGTGACCGAGATACTAAACGAGATGGTGGATTTGGTGGAGAACGCAAATTTGGCGAACGCAAATTTGGTGACCGAGATGCTAAGCGAGAAGGTGGATTTGGCGGAGAACGCAAATTTGGCGATCGTAAGTTTGGTGATCGTGATGCTAAACGAGATGGTGGATTTGGCGGAGAACGCAAATTTGGCGGAAGGCCAGCTACTTCACCTGAACCACGTAAAGAGGGTAATTTTGCAGGAGAAAATGGTGAAAAAATTCATGGCGATGAAATAGCTAATCGTATTGTTAGGTTTCGTAAGCCCACACTTGGGACAGGTGATGAAAAGCCAATAATGCGAGGTCGTCGTAATGGCTGGAAAAGGTCAGATTCAATAAAGAATAAGAAAAAGGATTAAAGATAAAATATATTTCAAAGGAAATGGATAAGATAGATATTTTACTATTGGGGTCTGGTGGTCGTGAATCGGCATTGTCATGGAAAATGAGCCAGAGTCCTCTTTTAGGAAAATTATATATAGCTCCCGGTAATGGTGGCACTGAGGCTTATGGTAAAAATATTGCTATTTCGCCTCTTGACTTCTCTTCTATAAAAGAATTTGTGATTTGTAATCATGTAGGAATGGTTGTAGTGGGCAATGAAGACCCACTTGTAGCAGGAATTTATGACTATTTTAAGGCAGATAATGCGTTGAAAGATATTCCAGTCATAGGTCCATCGAAAGCTGGTGCACAATTAGAGGGAAGTAAAGATTTTGCAAAAGCATTTATGCAACGACATGATATCCCCACAGCGCGATATTTAAGTGTTACAAAGAATAATATTGAGCAAGGAATTGCGTTTCTTGAGAGCCTTGAAGCTCCTTATGTGCTAAAAGCTGATGGGCTTGCGGCAGGCAAGGGTGTGCTGATACTTTCATCACTTGAAGAGGCAAAGAGTGAGCTTTTACATATGCTCGATGGCATGTTTGGCAAGTCGTCGGACACTGTTGTAATCGAAGAATTTCTATCGGGAATAGAGTGCTCAGTTTTTGTTCTAAGTGATGGCGATAGCTATAAAATATTGCCCGTAGCAAAGGATTATAAGCGTATTGGCGAGGGCGAGACAGGACTAAATACTGGTGGCATGGGAGCCGTTTCGCCAGTTAGTTTTGCTGATAAAGTGTTTATGGATAAAGTGATAACTCGCATAATTGAGCCAACGATAGAAGGGCTAAAATCTGAAAATATAACTTATAAGGGTTTTATCTTTCTTGGGCTGATAAGTGTGAAAGATGAACCAATGGTGATAGAATATAACGTGCGCATGGGTGACCCTGAAACAGAGGCGGTTATGCTTAGATTGAAGAGTGATATTGTGTCATTATTTGATGGCGTTGCACATGAAACATTGTCGTCGAAAGAGATAGTTGAAGACCCACGCTATGCGGTAACTGTGATGATGGTTTCGGGCGGATATCCAGGAAATTATGAGAAAGGTAAAATAATAAAAGGACTTGACAAAGCTACCAAAAGTATATTATTCCATGCAGGAACAAAGAATAGTGATGATGGAATTGTTACCAATGGTGGGCGAGTAATAGCAGTTAGCAGTTACGGTGAAACAAAAGTTGAGGCTCTTGCACAATCGTTTGACACAATATCTAATATAGACTTTGCAGGGAAGTATTTTCGCAAAGATATAGGCTTTGATTTGAAGTAGGGAGCAGTGAGAGAAGATGATATAAATATATTTCTCAACAGCAAGTCGTTTATGGCGTTGATGTTGATTTTTACTATAATAGCATCATATATAGCCCTTTCTTCGGCTAAAATTCCTGTTTTTACCAGTAACTATGGTGTATGTTTCGATTCTCCAAATTTGTGGATTTCGGCGCCAATAATTTCGTGGTGTGCTAATATATTGAGCATTATCGGTATAGTTGTTATGCTCATATTAATGAATAGGGCATTTAATTATATACGAGGTGTAACATGGATATATGCTTCAGTATTTCTATTGTTAGAATTTTCGATGCCATCATTGAGTGTGCAATTTTTTGGAGGCACGTTGCTGTGCTTGGTCACACTTTTATTGACCACGCTTTTATTTAGTACTTATCAAAATCAACATATCACTCGTCGTATCTATTTGATATTTGTAATTATATCATTTTGTAGTCTTTTGCAATATTCATTTATATTCCTAATACCTGCTTTCTTAATAGGGCTTGTCCAGATGCGTTCTTTCTCTTTAAGGGCATCTTTAGCTGCAATATGTGGGCTAATAACACCCTTTTGGATACTTATAGGTCTTGGAATAGTGGGGTTTGAAGATTTCACATTACCTCATATTGTAAGTATATTTAGTGATTTAGCTTGGGGGAATATTACGATTTTGATTGTTAGTTTTGGAGGGACATTGTTAATAGGTATAGTACTTCTTATTGCCAATATGCTCCATATCTTTAAATATAAATTACAGATACGAGCATATAATGGATTTATAATAATACTATTATTTACAGCGGCCGTGATGATTGGTGTTGATTATCAAAATATGCTTAACTATATTCCTTTGCTAAATTGTTGTGTTGCAATCCAGGTAGGGCATTTTTACACAATTAATACATTTAAACGTCGATATATTCCGATTGCTTTGTTCATGGTGGGATATATTACACTTTACGTGTGGCGTATATTTTTATAATAAAAGATGAAAATAATAGTTGAGGCAAACATACCATATATAAAGGGAATACTTGAACCAGTCGCTACTGTGGAGTATCTTAGTGCCGATTGTATCGATAAATGTGCTGTGCATGATGCCGATGCACTATTAGTGCGTACTCGCACACAATGCAATGAAGGGCTTCTTGCTGGAAGTTGCTGTCGCTTTATAGGTACTGCAACCATTGGGACAGATCATATTGATAAGGATTATTGTAAACAGAATGGAATTTCAGTTCATAGTGCGCCAGGCTGTAATGCTCCTGCCGTTGCGCAGTATGTAATATCGTCCATAGGGTATTGGCTCAGCACGCAGCAGAATGATGGTTCCAAAAAAATCCAAGATATAACGCTTGGTGTTGTAGGTGTGGGTAATGTTGGATCGATAGTAGCAAGATGGGCAAAATCAATAGGTTTTAAGGTTCTTCTTAATGACCCACCACGCAGGCGCGTCTCGAATTGTGACGAGTTTGTGTCTCTTGAAAGAATTCAAAATGAAGCAGATATTATTACATTTCATACCCCACTAACTACAAGTGGTGTTGATAAAACATATCACCTATGTGACAGTGATTTTATTAACTCATTAAGATGCTGCCAGCTTATAATAAATAGTGCGCGTGGAGGCATTGTCGATAACGGTGCAATGGTTGATGCTCTTAAATGTGGAATAATAAAAGATGCTATAATTGATTGTTGGGAAAATGAACCTTGCATTAATAGAGAACTTCTTGATGGGGCATTCATTGCTACACCACATATTGCAGGCTATTCAGCAGAAGGGAAGATGCGTGCAACTTCAATGATATTACAATCATTAAAAGATTATTTCAAATTGGAAATAGATGTGCCCGTAATAGCTACATCGGCGCTTGGTGCATCATTTATAACGATGCAGAGTATTATGAAAAGCTATAATCCGCTTGATGATACAAGAGAATTAAAAGCTCATATAGAAAACTTTGAAAATTTGCGCAATACTTATGACTTGCGTCATGAAGTGAAATAAATAGCGCCTTTCAGTGGGAGATGTGGCAAAAAAACAGTAATTTTGTGGTAAAGAGAAAATACAGTAAGAAAAGTATATTATGAAATATCGCGATGAAGATGATAAGTGCTACGGCATTGTAGGAATGGCAATTGGCTTAACTATATGGAATGCTGAGGAGCTATTTACGAAAATATCAGTTGATGCCGAAGGCTTTGATTGCATAACATTTACATCGGATTATTATTTTGCTGGCAATCCAGCTGTGTCGGCTAAGGTGTCGTGGCAAAGCATGCTTGAACATTATAAAGTGACTATGGGAATAGTGATTGCTAATATAATGTGTCGTCGCATGGTTGGCGATGACAAAAGTGTAGAGAATGCAATAAGGAAAGAGCTTTTTGAGGCTTTATCGCAAGAGGGCAAGGATAGTTGCCAGCTTGAGAGAGATGAGATTGAGCGCTTGTTTGATAAATCGTATAGCTATCTTACACAGTTATTTGCACATAGTCAAGTGAAAAGCATGGTACATGATTTTGCTGATGACTTGAAGAACCGTAGGAGCATGAATAATCATGAAGTGGCCGAAGAACTTCGCTTACTTCACATGATGTAATCATTACTTTTTTTCTTAAATGCCGAAAAATTCAGGTTCCTTTCGGTCGATACATCTCTTGATAATTGCACGTTTTGATAGATAGCGTTCATGCCAATATAGTTTGCGTGAATGTGTGGGACATATACTTATGCAACGCATGCAACTTATGCACAACTCTTTATTTGTGATGTGTGGATTGTCAATTGATATAGCACCCATAGGACATTTTTTAGCGCATAATCCACATTCTTTGCAACTCCGATTGGCATGTGGAACAAATGGTATCTTTTTATATGGTTTATACGGTTTGTTACCAGGAATTACTAATTCCTCTTGGGTAGAAATATCTGTAATATTAGCGATTTTATCGGCGATTTTGGTCGCAAAATTTGCAATAAGTTGAATGTCTAAGTTGTCGGGGCGACCCTTAGCAATTGACGGCACGATAGAGTGTTGTGTGACGATAGTGGCACCTGCTAAAGGCTTAAATCCACGATATTGCATAATTTCTTTTAATTCGAGTAAGGCATCATCATAATGCCGATTTCCATAAGTGGCAATAATCACTGTCGGTGTTTCATTTCCATGTAATGAGTTTAGCCGTTTTGTGGCAATTTCAGGGACTCTACCCGCATATACAGGGACACCCACAATAACAAGGTCATCTTGATTAAAATGTTCTTCGTCTGGTGTTTTAACACTTATATCAATTTCAATATTTTGTGTGTAAATAGCTGATGCTATATTACGAAGCACACGATACGTAGATCCAGTTGGGCTAAATGAAACGATTACGACTCTCGATATTTTCATGTGATGAATTATTTAGACTACTAAAGTAGGTATATATTTTCAATTTTGCAATGTGAAAGATGTATATATTTTGAAACTCTTTTGGATATGGCATTTAGAGAGAAGTTTCAAGGAGTCAAATACTTACGCATGATTTAGAAGTGTTAAACTATGACAAAAAATACACGTTTATAGTATATATACAATTTTTATAAATTATCTTTGCAAAAACATATCTTTAACAATACTATCGAGAGATGAAAATTAAAATTTTATTGCCTGTATTAGCCATGTTTATTGGCTTTTCTTCTTGCGTGAGCCAAGAAGATACAATTAGTTCTAAAGAAACAAATCCAAGTAAGATTGAAGTTGCCAATAATATGGTAACTACGGCAGATTACACAGTCCCTGTACAAGAGGGATACACTACTACGGTGTCATATAAAGGAATGCTACTTGCTCGCACGAGTACTCCTATGACAATTAAAGTTCCAAAAGAAGCAGTATCACGAGGTGATGATAATATAGATATTCAATACGCTAAGGGTGTAGAACTTGTACCATTCACAAACTTGTGGCAAACAGTGCTTTTTGAGGACTCAAAGAACGGAGATGATGATTATAATGATTTGGTGTTTCATACAAACTATCAGACGAAAGGTAATAATCTGACAGTAGGGATTCAGCCAATAGCATTAGGTTCAACAAAGGTTATTAAATTGGGCTTTATATGGTCTAACGGAGGAGCATCGGGCGAAGTAATTGTATGCGGAAATTGTCGTACTGATCTATTCCCTTCAACTTCTGGAGAGCTTAAGGGATTTATAAATACCCGAAATTATGATTGTCATTATGATATTTTTGCAAAGGAAATAAATGTGAAATTAGTTGATGCAGAAAAATCAGTAAACGTTGAATGGTTTATCGAAGTTGATAAAAATATCAGAATTTATGCAGTAAATCAATCCAAGAATCCATGTATTGGAGCTAACAATACCCCTTATGGTTTTGCTTTGACGAGCGTAAATTCAAATGGGTCAAATCCTGTGGCTACTACTGGTGATACAAAAGAATGGAAAGCAATTGTTCCACAAAAACCAGCCGACTTGAAGACTTGGGCATATATGCCAGAGCAGAAAAAAGTTCCAGCTGATGCAATGGATTTTAAAGATTATAAAAGTTGGGTGCCAATAGCTGGTTTTAATTTCATTTGCAAAAAGGGTGAGACTTGCTCTAATGAAATAAATGGGCAACAGGGGTTAACTATTTTTGTTGAAGGTACGCTTCAACTTAGGTCTTATTATGGAGCTAATGCTACAATTATAGTCCTTCCTGGTGGTACTTTGACTTTGGGTTCTCCTACAACTTTATTGGATATAACTATTTTGAATTATGGTAATTTGAATTTGAAAGGTTCTGTTATAGGTAAAGGCGCAATTGTAAAAACTACTAATGATTTAGTGGATAATTCAGTGCGAGTTGATCCTAATGGAACATTATATGTAGAAAAAGGATTAAATGTAGATAAGAAACTGGAAGTATATTATGGAGGTAAGGTGTATGCCGAATCTATTTCAATGGAAAATGGCTCGTTAAATTGTGAGGGTACTTTGGTATGTGAGTCAACGATAAATGCAGGCTCTCTAAATATGACTAAAGGAAATCTATTTGCATCTTCACTTTACTCACAAGGTGATATTTACTTGACCACTAAATCTAAATTGACCATATTTGATGGGCTATCTTGCAAAAATTACAAGTCAGATAGTGAATCTATGGCTTATATTGGTTGCATGCTTAGTTGTGAACAGAATGTTGTTGTCGATGGTTCAACATTGAGTGTTAAAGGACAGTTATATGCCAATACATTTAAATTAAATAATGCAGTTCTTAATATGATGAGTGGTGGTATAGCTCAAGGTGCTTCATTTACGATAAATAGCTTACCAAGAACCCGATTAAATGTACTTGGCAAAGAAATGGCTGCAATTTTATTCTTGGATTTCTTTTCAGATACAAGCGATTGGTCACAGACATTCGTGGGTAATTGGGGCCTTAATGCAACTACTATTAATAGTAAATACGATGCTTGGAGTAGTATAACTTTAGAAAATAATGTAACTACGAATTGGAGAAAAATAATTATTCCTAAAAGTGATTGTTGCACTGGGTATCAACCTCCTATTACTGAGGATAACGGAGCAGCATGGTTTGCTTATCCAACAGAGATTATCAACATAAATACCTGTTATAACTTTGATAAATGGATAAA
The DNA here is from genome assembly GCA_036661515.1 of Muribaculaceae bacterium. GTDB lineage: Bacteria > Bacteroidota > Bacteroidia > Bacteroidales > Muribaculaceae > HGM05232. The sequence goes on from JAVWYO010000069.1 coordinate 10,210, forward strand.
AGGTGATTTTGATTTTGAGAAGAAACCTGGAGCAAAAGTCTTTGATATCAATAATGATAAACCTGCAATAGGCAAGCAAATTAAAATTTATGCGATGTAATAGGCTCCTTTTTTAAGAAATAAATATGATTAGCAATCTTTGTGTCAGCCGATATTTTTTGGTAGATGAACATAGTTAGTTTTATCCATACCGTTATCAACGGTTGTAAGAACCCATCGTTTATTTTCCATTCTTTGCAATTACAACCTAATATCGACTGTCAGAAATTTGACAACTATGTCGATTATTAGAGGAGATTCATTGTGCGTGTGTGGGACGAGAACGTCGAAGATGTTCTACTTCAGAACTTTAGTTCTGAAATTTAACCCCATAATGGAGTTCACTTTAGTGAACGCAATTGTGGGGTAATAACCAACCAGCTTTCTACGTCGAAGACGTTGCACGCCACCAGCATTGACCTATCAGATACCTGTTGATGGAGTGGAACATCTTCGACGTTCAGCTACCCAGTGTACTGGTAGCCCTACAATTGCGTTCGCTGTGCTCACTCCATTATAGGGTTAAATTTCAGAACTAAAGTTCTGAAGTAGAACATCTTCGACGTTCAGCTACCCAGTGTACTGGTAGCCCTACAATTGCGTTCG
>JAVWYO010000070.1:0-10119 GCA_036661515.1 Muribaculaceae bacterium
TGCTTCGCGTGCGTGTGATTTTTCACACAGAATTCACAGAATTTTTGCTTTTTGGCGTTCTGGAGTGGAACGTTGAAGACGTTCTGTTTTGCTTTGAGCTGTTATTTCAATAATTACGAAATAAATTAATATAGCTTCTAAATCATTTTAGAGTGTTTGTGTGTTATAGTATGTAAAAAAACATATTATGATAAACTTACAAAAACAAAATGAGCTGTTGAGTAATGCGGGGCGATATTTATTGGCCGTATTGTTCTTTTTTGAATCGCTGAATTGCTTTATACACCCATGGTCGCATGGCGACATAGTTGTCGTAGGTGGTACTGCATATTTTTATTTAATGATATTACTTGGTAGTGTGTGGTTTATTGCAATGCTAAGTTTCCTGCTCAATGTGTGGATTAGAAGTAGTGGAATGATAATAGCTACTGTAATATTACTTTTAATATCCATAAAGGAAGCCCCAGCGCTATCGAGCTCAGGAATGTATGTTTCATCATTACTTTCTATTGCATTTTACCTTGCCATGGCAGGAGGTGTGCTTATTGTTGTGGCAAAAAAGATAGCAAATAATTATTGGGGAACTGCCACAGGGATATCTCAAGGAATGATAATAGGAGGTAGGATATTGGTGGGTGCTTTTTTCGTTATAGTAGGTATTTTGCATTTTACGCATGTTAAAGGAGATGCTCAACTGATAAGTGGAATGCCGGGAGCTACGTTTTGGGTAGTGTTTGTTGGGGTTTGCTGGATAGCTACTGCATTGAGCTATTGGACCAATATTTTGACGCATTTGTCGGCCACGCTTTCGACGGTGCTTGTTCTAATCATTACGTTTACAATCAATATTCAATCCTTTGGTTATGGGAATGACCTTGGAACGATAATGGCTATTGCAAATAATATAGGTCTAATAGGCGCGTCAATGATGGTTGCCAGCACAGGCACCTATTGCTCAATGATGGTTTGTGATAAAAGGAGATAGTTCTATTCTTTTTTTAGTAGTATAATTTTGTCGTTATAACATTTTATTACGGTGTTGTACATTGTAGCAAAGGCATTGTTTAGTGTTGCTGGATACTTGCCTTTGCGTAGGTGTAGAGTTTGAGTTATAAATATTGTGTTGTCTATGCTTTTATAAGATGAGCAGAAAGACCCTAATTTGGAATTAATCTTTAAAGATTTAGGCATTGATTCAATCACATAACCTTGTGGAATGGCGATGGATATCGTGTCGCAAAGAAGTTCGCCTGATAAAATAAAGTCAACAGTGCGCTCTTTACAATCGTATTTATCGTATTTACTTCGGAATATATTTACTGGGACAAACATTCTATTTCCAGTGCGTTTGCCAAACTGTTCGGTAGATATTTTGTAACTTGTATTTAAAATAGGGATAGGGCTTTTGTCTTTTGTTACATTAATATCAGTGATGTTGTTGTTTATTAGATTAATTGAGTTTCTAAGTATCTCAATCTGCTGATTAGTTGATTTTGAGATAAAATCTTCTGACGCTTCGAATTTTCTAAGATATTCTTTTTCATACATTTTGATTGTTGCGCCACACGTAGGAGTAAGAAGTACATCATATTTTATAATGTGCTTATTTATAGAGTCGGGATAAGCTGGTAGCTGGCAAAGAATACCCCCTTTATCGCTAATTATTAAGGCATCGTGTCCTGCTATCTTAGAGTGTATGTATCCCAAAGGTAGGTCGGGCGAGGTGCATTCGAGCCATATAGTGTCGTTAGGAAGTGGGACTTGTAATATTACGTGATCCATTTGCGATGCACTTGCAAAGTCGTGTTTTAATTTTTCATTTGTCATGCTAATTACTGTGTAATTAGAATTTATACCAATCTCTGACAGCATCGCCTTCATGTAATTAGTTAGACCCTTGCAGTCTCCAAAACCGAGAGAGCACACTTTTTCGGCAGCCATAGGTTGTAGTCCCCCGATACCGAGCTGAATGCTTACATATCGTGTTGTTTTTGCTAATAAATCATATACCACTTTTAGCTTTTCACGATTATTTGTGCAAGAATCGGTTATTGCGTGTAGCTTAATTTTAAAATCATCGGGTAGGATGTCGCGTCCGTTCTGCAAAGAGTATAGCCATTTTCCGAAATTGTTCCAAGTGTCCATATTTCCGTTGTGTCCTTTGAAACTAAAATTTTTAGGGGCAAAATATATTTTAGGAATTAATTCTGCGATATTACCCATATACGGTTTGTGCTCAAAAGGCATGATGTTATTAATAGATGCTTTAATGGATACATTAGAAGCCTCTTCAGAGCGTTCTACGGCTTTAGCAATGTTACATTCCTTGTATCTACAATCCATTGCTTTAGGGACAGTAATTGAGTATGAGGACTTCATTACCGATTGATTGTAATAGGATAAAGGAGATAGCGATGGGAATCCTATTATTGCATCGTCGTATTTTTCTTCCCATTCATATATTATAGTGTATGGGTATGTTGGTACGTAGCATTCATAATAATACATATAACTGTCATCGGCAAGAGCCGATGAATATGCTGTCATTTTTAGGTCAGATTTTCTTATTTCACGAATAATGTTGCCTTTTGCGTCGAGAATACGTCCATTAAATTTTTTTAAGGATGTGAAAGGGTCGCAGAAGCAGGTAAAATTACCGTGTTCAGTGCCTTTTGTATTAAGGATTTGAACTGTGGTTGAATATTTAGCAACGCCTGATGTTAGTGATGAGCATTCAATAGTTGTGTTATCAGAAATAATAACAGAATTGGCATTTATTCTCATTTCAGGTGGAATGGGAGGAATAGAAATCGTCTCTTTAGCTGCTGAAGCGCAAAATGATATTATTGCTGAAAAAATGATGAGGATAATATGTTTCATATTGTGTGATTATTGAACTGCCGTTTTTTTCTTTAGCACTAACATTTCGTTATTCTTTTCAACGACCATGCTCCAGAAATTTCTAAGTTGAGCATATTTTGGAGCAAGGAATAAGATTGTATTTAATTTGAATTTATATTGTAAAGATATTCCAGTACTTGTATTATTAGACAAGAAAGAACAATATCCTCCATTTTCATCTAATTTTATTATTTGCGCTTTTGGTTGCTCTTCAATGCTGTATCCATCGGGTATAGTTATATTTACCGCAGTGATAACGTTTTCTTGGAAAGCCATTTCTATGGGTAACTTTCTTTCAACTTGCGTAAAAGGATTGGTGCTTTTATCTAAAAAAATCATAGGATTTAAGTACATCAAATCGCCATTTACTTCGATATTTTTCTTAAAATCTATATTAATACGAACTTCTGGAGAAAATTCCGTTATGCCATCGTGTTCTAATGATAATATTTTTATGTTTCCCTTGCTTTCCAGATCGTTAACAAAAGCAGCGCTATCCTTAGCATTCTTATATAGTTTACGGATTAAAGAGGCATATTGTCCTTTGTAGCTTGAGCTGTATTTACCTGTTATTACACCGTCGGCATTAATTGTGGCGTTTATTATAGTGCGGTTTGAATTAATACCAATGTTGCTAAGATCTACCCATTTCTCTCCATTGAAATCTTTTGCGACAATGCGTGCTTTGGTAACCATTAGCACCTGAGGTAGAATGTTAATATATCCATTTATAGCCGAAGCGTCGATGTAATTCATTGTGCTGTCTGTTCCAGTAAATCCCACGATAAATGTATTTAGGCTCATATAAGAAGGGTGAGTGACAGGCAAAATTCCAGTGTTGCGACAGCTCATGACAATGGGGACGCAGCTAATTCCAACATCACGCATCATGCTCATTAACACCATGTTAATAGATGCGTTGTTTGCTGCCCCGTTTTTAATGTCTTTTTTAATATCTGATGCATATAGCGAGTATCTCTCGTTCCATTTTATTTTAGATTTTAGGAAAGAGTACATTTTTGCCACTTTATCCTCAATAACTGGAATTGTATCGAGGTGTAAAGATGGCATTTCTTTTTGAAAAGGATTATCCATCTTAAGTAGTCCGCCAAAATCACTGTCATCTAATAGTCCCTTATCAATGTTGTCCCATGTGGTTGAGTATGATTTATACACTTCTCCAGGAATAGAAAAGCCAGATAGTTCAAAAAACACATGAGATATATAATCGTCGTCGCACCATATATATTTATCAGCTTTTAGTGCACACATATTGTTGCCATAGAATTTTAGGCGAGAAGCCCTGCAACCATACGGTGATGCCGATAATAGGAAAGAAACGGATTCGTTCTCTTTTACACATTCTAATTGTTCGTAACCTCTTGTTTCTAAATTGAAGATAAAATATTCGGGTATTGAAATATCGTATTCGCTGTATATGACAGGGATACGACTTTGCGCATACCAGTTTCTTAGTTCAGAAATGCGTTCAGACGAAATTGTGTATTTATATTCTATAATTGTTCCCACTTTTACTGCAGGAATAGAAAACTTTAGTAGAACTGTGTTTTTAGTTATTTGTTGCTTAAATATCAAATCACGATTCATTTTTGTCTTTACAACTTTGCCATTTTCCATATTATAAGCGGCTGCCGATATGTTGATAATCTTTTCGTTGTTATATGCGCCACCGTCGTGATAAGGTATTTCTACGTCGGCGTATGAAACGCCATCGGAATTTAATACTTTGATTCTATTTTCGTAATTATATTCGATTTTAAACCCTATGTTGTCCTTGTAAATGTATCTTGCTACACCTTTTTTGCATAGAAATACAGCTGCAGCAGTTGAGTCGGGAGCATAAGTTGTCATTTTAAATTCCTCATTTGTAGGCTTTCCCATTTTCTTATTTGGCTCAAATGTAGAAGTTTGACAATAGCCTAAGCAATAAAAACTAAGGAATAAGATAGATACGATGTGGCGACAAATTTGGGAATAGATGCCCATGATATTTTGATGTTTACGGTTTCTTATGTCAAAGTTACATATTTTTCTATAAAGCAACAATAATTAGTGATTTATTTTTTGTTTTGTAGTTGAGTTGAGAAAAAATGTATTAAAATTTTGTTAAGATAGTGGGTGATAAGGCATTTTTGACTAATTTTACGCTAAATATCGCGAGGAGTGTTTTAAATCTATTTCGAAATAAATTAAAACAGCTTCTTAGCGGTGTTTAAAAGAGAGATATATAGTGCAAAACGGAAGTTTTTATTAATAATACTCCAAAATAAATAGTAATAGATTATGATTTATTCACATGAAGTGCAACAAATGTGTTGTGTAAAAAAGGGTGCTAACCATCCATCTGCTCCTATACCAGAGGAAGGAAAATGGGTTAGATCAAAAGAGATTAAAGATATTTCGGGTCTTACTCACGGTATTGGCTGGTGTGCCCCACAACAGGGAGCGTGTAAGCTAACGCTTAATGTTAAAGACGGTATTATCCAAGAGGCTCTTGTAGAGACTATCGGGTGCTCAGGTATGACACATTCTGCTGCAATGGCATCAGAAATATTACCTGGAAAGACACTTCTTGAGGCTCTAAACACCGACCTTGTGTGTGATGCTATCAATACAGCAATGCGTGAACTATTCCTTCAAATCGTTTATGGACGTACTCAATCGGCTTTCTCAGAAGGTGGTCTTCCAATAGGTGCGGGTCTTGAAGATCTTGGAAAAGGTCTTCGTAGTCAAGTAGGTACAATGTATGGTACACTTGCAAAGGGAACTCGTTATCTTGAAATGGCAGAAGGGTATTGCACTCGTATGGCTCTTGATGAAGATGATGAAGTTATAGGTTATGAATTTATCCATCTTGGTAAATTTACCGAAATGATAAAGAAAGGCGTAGCAGCAGAAGAAGCTCTTAAAAAGGCCACAAGCAACTACGGACGTTTTGCAGAAGCAACAAAATATATAGATCCAAGACAAGACTAATCGTTGAACTTAATAAAAAGAACAAAAAATTATGGCAAATTTATTTGAAAGTTATGACCGTAGAATAGACACTATCAACGCTGTTCTCTCTCAATACGGAATCAACGGATTAGACGATGCAAAAGCTATATGTGACGCAAATGGTCTTGATCCATATACAACATGTAAAGAAACACAACCAATATGTTTTGAAAATGCAGCATGGGCTTATGTAGTGGGTGCAGCAATAGCAATCAAGAAGGGTTGTAAAAATGCAGCTGAAGCAGCTGAGGCTATAGGAATAGGTCTTCAAGCATTTTGTATCAAGGGTTCTGTTGCCGACGACCGCAAGGTGGGTATTGGTCATGGAAATCTTGCAGCACGTCTATTACGTGAAGAAACGGCATGTTTTGCATTCCTTGCAGGACACGAATCGTTTGCGGCAGCAGAGGGTGCTATCAAAATTGCAGAAATGGCAAATAAGGTGCGTAAAGCTCCACTTCGCGTTATTCTTAACGGTCTTGGAAAAGATGCAGCACTTATTATATCTCGTATTAATGGTTTTACTTACGTTGAAACTGAATTTGATTATGGCACAAGCGAATTAACAGTAGTTCGTGAGAAAGCTTATTCAACAGGACTACGCGCTAAAGTAAAATGCTATGGGGCAAATGACGTTCGTGAAGGTGTTGCAATCATGCACAAAGAGGGTGTTGATGTATCTATCACAGGTAATTCAACAAATCCTACACGTTTCCAACACCCAGTTGCTGGAACCTATAAGAAAGAGTGCAATGAACAAGGTAAGAAATACTTCTCAGTAGCATCAGGTGGTGGTACAGGTCGTACTCTTCACCCCGATAATATGGCTGCTGGTCCTGCATCATACGGTATGACCGACACAATGGGACGTATGCACTCAGATGCTCAATTTGCAGGTTCTTCATCAGTTCCCGCACACGTTGAGATGATGGGATTCTTGGGCATGGGTAATAACCCAATGGTTGGTGCAACAGTTGCTGTTGCGGTAAACATTGCACAAGCACTAAGCAAGTAAATTTAGTAGAAATACTAAATCATATAATATAAGCTCCTGTAACCGCTAAGGTTATGGGAGCTTTTTTAATGTGAGATGAATGCAATTTTGTTTAAAGATTTATGATATTTCAAATTAATATTTAGTTGTTGCAAAGCAATAAATTGACTATTTATATATTATTTTGCTACACTTATATGTGATTTTGCAAAATTAGTAGTATCTTTGTCGCTCATTATCAGCGGGTGCGTCATAACGTTATTACCACCTATAACAAATAATTAAGAATGAAGACATTTGAAGAATTAGGAGTCCGCGAGGATTTATTGAGAGCAATATCTGAAATGGGATTTGAAAATCCTATGCCCGTACAAGAAAAAGTAATACCTCACTTATTAACAAAAGACAACGACGTTATTGCACTTGCTCAGACCGGAACAGGAAAGACTGCAGCTTTTGGGTTGCCAGTGTTACAACGTATAAATATCGATTTAAAGAAACCACAGGCTTTGATACTTTCACCAACTCGTGAACTTTGTTTACAGATAGGAAGTGACCTTGCCGATTTTTCTAAATATATTCCAAATTTAAAGGTTCTACCAGTATATGGTGGTTCAAGTATAGATAGCCAAATACGCACTTTACGTCAAGGTGTACAAATTATAGTGGCTACTCCTGGACGACTTATCGACTTAATAGAGCGAAAGACCGTATCGCTTGAAAATGTACACACCGTAATCCTTGATGAGGCCGATGAGATGCTTAACATGGGATTCCATGAAAGTATTAATGATATTCTTTCTCACGTTCCAGATGAGCGAAAAATGCTACTCTTCTCGGCAACCATGCCCCAAGAAATAGCACGAATAGCTAAGAAATATATGCACAGCCCCGAAGAGTTTGTTATTGGGACAATGAATGAGGGTGCTGAAAATGTTAAGCATATATATTTCATGGTTCAAGCCCGTGATAAATATCTTGCATTAAAGCGAATAGCTGACAATAATCCTAATATATATGGTATCATATTTTGTCGTACTCGTCGTGAGACACAAGAAATTGCCGATAGGCTTATTGAAGACGGATATAGTGCCGATTCACTTCATGGAGAGCTTTCACAAGCTCAACGTGATGCTGTGATGAAGAAATTCCGTGATAATAATTTGCAATTATTAGTTGCCACCGATGTTGCCGCGCGAGGACTTGATGTAAATGATCTTACTCACGTTATCAATTACGGTCTTCCCGATGACACTTCTACATATACTCACCGTAGTGGCCGTACTGGTCGTGCTGGTAAGACGGGTGTGTCGATAGCTATCATTCACTCACGTGAACGCGGGAAATTAAAAGATATTGAAAGTAAGCTTGGCAAGAGATTTGAACTTAAAGAAGTTCCAACACCTCAACATATTATAGAGAAGCAATTATATAGCCTTGCCGATCGCATAGAGAAAGTGAAAGTAGATGAAGCAGAAATTGCTAAATATCTTCCAGCTATTCAACATAAACTTGAATGGCTTACCGAAGAAGACTTGCTTAAACGTGTTCTTTCGCTTGAATTTAGCCGACTCTTAGAATATTATAAGGGAGCTCCAAAACTTGACATCGTCAATGATAGAGGTGCAAGAGGCGAGCGTGGCGAACGAGGCAATTCACGTGGCGAGCGAGGCGAACGCCCAGATCGTGGTGGTGACCGAAGTATGCAAGAAAAGGACCGTCGTACTGGTGATGATGGTTATGATCGTGTATTTATCAATGCAGGTAAAGCCGATGGATTCTTTGCAGCAAATCTTATTGAGATTTTAAATCAAAATATTCACGGCACGCGTATTGATATAGGTCGAATTGACTTACTTCAAGGATATTCACTATTTGATGTTCGTAAAGGAGAGGCTCAAAAAGTAATCTCAGCAATTAAAAATGCCGATTTCTTTGGAAAACGCATATATGCAGAAATAGCAGATCTTGAGAAAAACTACACTCGCGAAACAGAAGGAACTTCAGTATCTCGTCGTGGAAGTAGTGGCGAAGCTCGTCGCAAAAGAGCAACGGGAGGATTTAGTCGTGGTGGTGACAGAGATAGCCGTCCACCTCGTCGCGATGATCGTGGCGGTTCTCGTCCACCTCGTGAAAGGTCAGCAGGAAAGCCCGATGGCGATTCAAAGTCAAGATTTGGCAAATTTGATAAATATAAAAAGAAATAATTCATCTTTTCATTACCTCAACAATGATGAAACGAGTTCTACTTATAACATGCGTTCTACTAACAGTAATTACTGTCAGTAGTAACGCACGTTCTATTAAAGACATCTTCCTAAATGCACCAGACGATTTATTTGCTATCATAGATAAAGAAACACGGTTAGATTTACTTGATTATTATAATGCAGGTAGCACTATTTCTATTCAAAATAATCTTGGCGATGATACACAATTTATAAAAGTTACCGACGATTTTCTTTCAATACAATTAGCTGAAAGTTCAGAAATTGAAATGAAGATGCTGTGTTTTTCTAAAAAAGATACCATAATAGTTGTGAACTCCACCATTAAATCGCCAACTCCTGATGGGAAACTATCGTTTTATACTGCTGATTGGAAGCCTATTGATGCAAAGAAACACATATCGATACCCGATATGAAAGCATTTATATCAATACCAAAGGGAAGTGATGTAGAGATAAAAGATGTGCTAAACCAAATTGATTTTCCACTCATCTCATATTCCATCGACCCAGCAACGGCAACAATCACTGCCATGCAGAATTTAGAGCAGTATATGAGTAAAGAGGAATATAAAAGGATAGCTAATTATCTTATCCCCTCCATTAAATACACTTTATCAGGAAAGAAATACAGGAAAGAATAGGGGCGTATAGGATTCTAAAATATAGTCGGTTTTTATTGCTAAATTTCAACATTTACGATAAAAACCGACTTATCTTTTGCATAAATTTCATAATTAATAACTATATTTACGCACAGTTTAGAACAGCTGCAATTTCCATGAAATTACTATTATTGAATTAAATACATTAAGAAACAACATTTATATACTTAATTTACTACCGTATTATGCGTAAAATTTTTACTATTTGCCTTGCATTAATAGCAAGTAGCACATCAATTATGGCATCAATTGTGTTCGACGGGAAAGAATACCAAGTTGATACAATTAGTCAGCGTGAAATAGGACCCGGAAT
>JAVWYO010000071.1:0-10104 GCA_036661515.1 Muribaculaceae bacterium
AAAACTATCCGCCTATGGAACAGGAACATCATTCTATGCCCTCAAAAGAGAAGTGTACACAGCTTCTGAGAAAGAAATCAAATAAATAAAATATATATTTATTTGATTATAAGATTTATTAAAACAACATAATTAAATGGACTAAAAAATATGCTATGATATATAATTTTAAAAAAACAATTATTTCTAACAGGATAAAAATAAAGGCATTGAGCTTAATGATGCTTTGTTCTTTTCCTATAGCAGAAATATATGCTGATAACAACAATACATCTGCTATTGAAGTTAATCAAAAGAATAGTAAAGCGGCAACGCATTTAGTAACAGGAACCGTTCTCGATGAGACAGGGACTCCAATTCCAGGCGCTTCTATAATAGTAGTAGGTAGCCCACGTGGCGTTATGACAGACTTAGACGGTACTTTTGAAATTCAAGTAAGCAATAAAGACCAACTCACTATTTCATTTTTGGGAATGGGTAATCAAACGATAAAGGCAGGAGATCAAAAGAATATCGTTGTTAAGATGGAACCTAAAAAAGCTGAGCTTGATGAAGTTACAGTTGTTGCCTTTGGTAAGCAACGAAAAGTGAGTGTAATTGGTGCTATTAACACCCTTTCGACCGACCAACTAAAAATGCCAGTCGCCAAGTTAAGCTCTGGTTTGGCAGGACAATTGGCAGGTATCGTTGTCATGCAACGTACAGGAGAGCCTGGCGCAGGAGCCGACTTCTTCATTCGTGGTATAAATACTTTTGGAGCAAATGCAAAGCCATTGGTTTTAGTTGATGGAATTGAGCGTGAAATGGACTTAGTTGACCCCGAAGATATTGCCACTTTCTCAATATTGAAAGATGCAACAGCCACAGCCCTATATGGTGTACGTGGTGCAAATGGTATAGTTCTTATCACAACTAAGCGAGGTTCAGAATCAGCACCTAAAGTAAGTGCTAAAGTTGAATATGGATTTTCAAATCCCGTTCGTATTTCTAAACTTGCATCGGCAGAACAATGGATTGATTATTATAACGATGTGACGTTGGAAGCAACTGGACGACCAGCATTTCAACCAGAAGAAAAGCAACGTTATCTAAGCGGTATAGACCCTGATTTATACCCTAATGTTGACTGGATGAAAACTATTTTCAAAGATTACACAAACAACACACGTGTAAATGTGAATATTACTGGTGGTAATTCCAAAGTTCGCTATTATGTAGGAGGTTCTTTCTTCACAGAAGGTAGTGTGTTTAATACAGCTAAGAATGAGAGATATAATCCTTCGATGAAATATAACAAATTTAACTTCCGTTCAAATGTGGATATCAATATTACATCTTCCACCGAATTGAATATCTCTTTATCTACACAATATGAGACTAAGAATCGACCTGGCTCTACAATGTCGGAGTTATACTCACGAGCAATTATAACGCCAGCAATATCTATTCCAATAAAATATTCCGATGGGACAATGTCTCGCCCAGCAGTAGGTGCTAATCCATATAATCAACTTAACGAATGTGGATATTCTGAAGATTTTTTCAACAATGCGCAATCATTGATTGGTATAACACAAGATTTTTCAAAGTTTGTTACGCCAGGGTTAAAAGCGAATGTAAAATTTTCATGGGATGCCTTTAATAGAACAACATTAGACCGTACCATTCAAGCTGCTACCTACCATGCAACAGGACGTGACGAAGAGGGTAAACTATTGTTTGTACAAAATAATGATGGTAAAGATTATATGTCTTTGCTTAAGTCCAACGGCGGAACCAGAGTAATCAATTTTGAAGCCTCAGTTAACTATGACCGTATTTTTGGACGTAGGCATCATGTTGGAGCAATGATGCTGTTCAATATGAGAGAACGTACAAACAGTGTACCTACGGGTTATATTGATGCTTTTCCATTCAGGAATATTGGTATGGCAGGACGTGGTACATATTCTTTCGATGATAAATATTTTGCTGAATTTAATTTCGGTTACAATGGTTCAGAAAATTTCTCACCAGGTAGGCAATTTGGTTTCTTCCCTTCAGGTGCAATAGGATATTTGATTAGTAATGAATCTTTTTGGGACCCAATAAGGCCAATAGTACACTTATTAAAAATTAAGGGCTCTTATGGTGAAATTGGTAACGACCAGATTGGTGGTAATCGACGTTTTGCATTCAACTCAGAGATGACACAGAGTGGTTTACCAGACTATTATTTCGGTGATGCAGGCACTCCTTTCTATGGTATTGCCACAGGCGTACCTGGTAACCAATATGTTTCTTGGGAGACTGCAAGAAAAGGGAATGTGGGTATTGAAATAGGATTTATCGAAAAGCTAAAAATTCAATTAGATTATTTCCACGAAAAACGTTCGGGGATTTATATTCAACAAGAAAGCGTTCCTTCAGTAGTAGGGCTGAACGTAACTCAGTACGTCAATCTCGGAGAAATGAAAAATCAAGGTTTTGATGCTTCTATGGAATATGAGCAACGTTTCAATGATTGGTATGTGTCAGCACGCGCTAACTTTACATTTAATCGTAATAAGAAACTTTACGATGACAAGCCAACACCTATCTACCCTTACCAAAGCGAAGCAGGATTTGCCAACAGACAACAAAGAGGATTAGTTGCTTTAGGGTTATTTGAATCAGAACAAGATATCGCATCAAGTCCATTACAAGATTTCGGTAAAGTTCGTCCTGGTGATATCAAGTATAAAGATATCAATGGCGACAATATTATTAATGCTTATGACAAAGTTGCGATAGGATATAGTGATACTCCAGAAATAAATTATGGTTTTGGCGTTAGTGTTGGTTGGAAAGGCTTCGACGTTTCTCTTTTCTTCCAAGGAGTAGATAATATAACACAAATAATTTCTGGTAGTGCCCTTTATGGCGCATCAGATAATGCACTAAATACTGGTCAAATATATAGTGAAGTTGCAGATATGCGTTGGACAGAGAAGAACCCAAATCCAAACGCTCGCTATCCAAGACTTGCCGTTAGTAAAGTCGAAAATAACATGCAACCTTCAACTTTCTGGCAACGTGATATGAGCTTTATAAGACTAAAGAATGCCGAAATAGGATATACAATTCCTAAGAACATAACTAAGAAAATAGGGATGTCAACTCTTAGATTTTATATGCAAGGTGTGAACTTGCTTACATTCAGCGATTTCAAGCTTTGGGACCCTGAGCTATCGAGTGCCTATGGAAACGTTTATCCACAAATGAGGACAGTGACAGCTGGATTAAATATTAATTTTTAAAAGACTATCAACATGAATAAGATAAAATTATTAATATCCCTCTTTACAATTATATTTGCATCGTCTTGTAGCGACTATTTGGAAGTCACTCTGCAAGATCAGATGACTATAAAAGAGGTGTTTAGCAAGCGCATAACTACCGAGCAATATTTAGCGCAAGTATATGGGTTCCTTCCAAGGGAATATGATTACATAAAAGATGCAGCAGGTAGTGCAGTCCCCCGTAGTGATGAAGCAATGTTTTCATGGTATCAATGGGTTGATTATTTGGCTTTCAATGAAGGTTCTTGGGGCCCCACAACCAAATCATATAATATTTGGAAAAACAAATACACTGGGATAAATCAAGCTACCATTTTTATGGAGCATGTAAATGAGTGTGTAGAAATAAGCCAACAAACCCGAACAGAGATGAAAGCAGAAGCCAGATTTCTTAGAGCTTATTTCTATTTTGAACTATTCCGTCAATATGGTCCTGTATTTATTTGGGGCGACAGAATGCCAGACCCAACAATTAAAGCAGAATCTATTGATCGTAATACCGTAGATGAGAATATTGATTTTATGGTAAAGGAATATGATAAAGCTATCACAGACCTTCCTGATAAAATCTCAGATAAGAACTGGCTTGGGCGTATTACAAAAGGAGCAGCAATGGCAGCAAAATCTCGTCTTTTGTTATATGCAGCCAGTCCATTATATAATGGTTGTGAACTCTATCGAGGACAAATGAAGAACAAAGCTGGTAATTTCTTATTTCCACAAGAAGCAAAATCAGAGAAGTGGGAAGCCGCAGCAGTAGCAGCAAAAGCCGTTATAGACTTAGGCATTTATAGATTATACAAAGATACAGAAGAAAAAGATGATTTTCGCCGTGCGATAAAGTCTTATCAAGGAGTCATGTTTGATCAATGGAATGACGAAATTATTTTAGGCGCATGGGCAAGATTTACAGCAGCTGATGGTCTCTCCAGTGCATTTTATTACCATTCAAGATGTCTTCCTCCTAATGTTATGAAGCAAGCATACGGTGGATTCTGTCCTTCTCTAAAATTAGTTGATACTTACCCAATGGCAAGTAGTGGAAGATACCCAGTAACAGGTTATAATTCAAATGGGACACCAATTATTGATCCAAAATCGGGATATAGAGAAGATGGATTTACTGATGCTTACACACATCCATTAGATAATTTTGGTAAAATAAAAGCACACAATAATTGCGTAGGTCGCGATGCTCGTTTTTATGCGTCAGTGGTTGCTAATGGATTTTATTGGATTAATGATTTATCTGGTAAGAAACTCGTCACGTTCTATACGGGAGGTACTTCTTCTTACACTCCAAGTGGAGACTGCGTAAAAGTGGGCTATCTATGGAGAAGGATGACCGATCCAACTTTGAATACCGATGCAGGCAAATGGGGTAAACTATGCTGGCCATACTATCGCTTAGCAGAAATATATTTGAATTATGCTGAAGCATGTAATGAAAAAGACCAAAGAAATGAGGGTGAGGCACTTAAATATATCAACGAGGTACGCAATAGATCAGGACTTAATAAGTTGGAAGAAGCATATCCTGAGGTAGTTGGGAATCAAACATTGCTACGCACGTTGATTCAAAAAGAGCGTATGGTAGAGTTAGCATTCGAAGGTCATAGATTATATGATTTACGTAGATGGATGACAGCCGAAAAAGAATTAAATGGTCCAAATTATACATTAAACTTGCTCTCCACTACTTATGAGTCATCTTGGATAAGAACGAGCCAGGTTTGGGGAGGTGGAGACCGTGTATTCTTACCTAAGCATTATTTCTTCCCAATCAATCAAGATCAGTTGAGTGAGATGAAGAATATTACACAAAACTATGGATGGTAATTATTAAAATAGAATGATTATGAAAAGAAATATTTTTAAATTATTGACTGCAATACTCATCATATTTGTATCGGCTTGTCAAAGCGATCGTATGAATGAAATGGCAGACGATCAAATATATCTGCTACATCCAGGATTGGTTAGTGTAGATACTTATACTGGAGATGACACTCCTTTCCAACTTTATGTGATTAAAAGCGGAATGGGACAACAGGGAGTAAGGGCTACCATAGAAGTAGATGAAACTGTGCTTGAAGGCTATAATAAGAAAAATGGTACAGCTTACACATTATTACCAAATGATTGCTATTCATTGATGGTTAAAGAACTAAGTTTTGGAGACAAGGATTATCGTAAATCTTTTGATGTTCAATGGAACAATGAGAAAATTGCAGCGTTACAAGCAACATCAACCAATATTTATGTGTTACCATTACAAATGAAGGTAATTGGTGGTGTTAAAGTTAGTGACCCTGAAAAATTATCAGCTATCGTGTCGCCCATCGTAAAAGAACCATCTTTAGGAATGTTAAACAGTGGTTTATATCTTCCCGGAATGACAGTTGCAATCAAAGATATTGATGAATTTGAACTTTATTCAAAAGTGAAAACAAACTACAATAACAAAGTAGATTTGACTTATACTCTTGAAATAGACCCACAGATATTGAAAGATTATAA
Organism: Muribaculaceae bacterium; assembly: GCA_036661515.1. Classification (GTDB taxonomy): domain Bacteria; phylum Bacteroidota; class Bacteroidia; order Bacteroidales; family Muribaculaceae; genus HGM05232. Next base: position 5,841 of record JAVWYO010000071.1, read on the forward strand.
CACAGCACATAAAACAAATTATCAGATGCTCCCCGATGGAGCTTGTGAACTAAGTCAGACATCATGGAAAATCCCAGCAAACAATAATGAGTCTACATTTAAGTTCTTGTTTCATAAAAAGTTACTTATTCCAGATGCTAACACATTTTTATTTGGTGATTATGTAGTTCCTATTCGCATAACTTCTGTTTCAAAATTTGGGATTAGCAAAGATGCCGCTACATATCTATATCCAATTTCTTTCCAGCCAAATGAACTTAGAAAAGATGCTTGGACGGTTATTGATTACAACAATTGTGTCACACAAGATGAAACCTGGCTAAATACATTGCCTTGGCAACCCGATAAATTGATAGATAACGATCTTAAAACATTTTGGGGCTCTAAATGGACAACTCCAGGCCCTATGCCTTATTACTTCATAATTGATTTAGGCGAAGTATATAAACTATTCAAGATGGGATTTGACAATCCAATCGGTGCAGAATCTTGGAGGGGTAACGCAAAAGCGGGAACAGTGGAAGTCAGTATGGACAATAAGCAATGGGAACCATTGGTGAGTTGGACTGCTCCAAATATTCAAGAACGAAGTGTAAGATTCGGTTTTCCTCCTAAAGAGGCACGTTATATTAAGTTTAGTGTAACAGAGGCCTTTAATATGTATCAGAAAGGTGCACAAATGAATATTGCGGAAATTTACGCTTGGGGACAATAACGAACTAAAAAATAGAAAGTACGCCAAAAAATCAAGAGATTCTTTTGGCGTACTTTTTTCTTTTTGTATATTAGCATAAAACTAAAACACAATTGCAGAATAATAAAATAAAAAGCTCATGAAATTAAAAGCTATATTAGGAAGTCTCGCTTTGGTAATACTTCCAGCCTTTGCTCAAACGCCTATTTATATGAACGTAAATAAGCCTATTGAAGAGAGAGTTGAAGATGCGTTAAGTCGTATGACGTTGGAAGAGAAGGTTGCCATGACGCATGCACAATCAAAATTCAGTTCAGCAGGAGTACCACGTTTGGGTATTCCAGAGAATTGGATGTGTGATGGACCTCACGGAATACGAGAAGAAGTAATGTGGGACGAATGGTATGGCGCAAAGTGGACAAATGATTCTTGCATTGCTTTTCCAGCTCTCACAGCATTGGCTGCTACATGGAATCAAGATATGGCAGCACTTTATGGTAAAAGTATAGGAGAAGAGGCTCGATATCGCAACAAAAATGTGTTGTTAGGTCCTGGAGTAAACATTTATCGTATACCGCTCAATGGTCGCAACTTTGAATATATGGGCGAAGACCCATATTTGGCATCTCAAATGGTAGTACCCTACATAAAAGGGGTGCAAAAGAATGGAGTAGCAGCTTGCGTAAAACATTTTGCACTTAATAATCAAGAACTTTACCGTGGGCATATCAATGTTAAAGTAGATGATCGTGCTTTGTATGAAATATACTTGCCTGCATTTAAGGCTGCTGTTCAGGAAGGTGGAGCATGGGCTATAATGGGCGCATATAATAAATATAAGGGCGAATTTTGTTGTCATAATCAATATTTATTGAATGATATTTTAAAAAAAGAATGGAAATTTGATGGAGTAGCAGTTTCAGATTGGGGAGGTGTGCATGATACCAAAGAATCTATAATAAATGGGCTTGACATGGAATTTGGAAGCTGGACTAATGGTCTAAATTGGGGGGCAAGTAATGCTTATGACAATTACTATTTGGCGATGCCTTACTTAATGATGATAAAAGAGGGCAAGGTAGGAACTAAGGAATTAGATGAAAAAGTTCGTCGTATTCTACGATTAGTATTTAGGACAAATATGGCTCAAGAACGTCATTTTGGCTCATTTGGCACAAAAGAGCATGCGTTGGCAGGGCGTAAAATAGCACAAGAAGGTATCGTATTATTACAGAATAATAAGAATATGTTGCCTATTAATCTTAGTAAAGTAAAAAATATATTGGTTGTTGGTGAAAATGCAACAAAGCAAATGACAATAGGTGGTGGCTCTTCTTCATTGAAAGCAAAATATGAAGTATCGCCATTAGATGGAATAAAAGCGCGAGTAGGTAATAGCGCTAAAGTAAAGTACCTTTTGGGATATAGTTCCGAAGAAAAAAAGAATCTTGACTCACTTCGAAATGAAGCCGTAGTTGCAGCAAGAGATGCTGACATCGTATTATTCGTTGGTGGCTTAAATAAAGAAGGTGGACAAGATGCAGAAGGTAGTGACCGTAAATCATTAAATCTATCTTACGGACAAGATGAAGTCATATCAGAATTGGCCGCAGTTAATCCTAACACTGTTGTTGTGATTGTCAGTGGAAATGCTATTGCTATGCCATGGATAAAGAAAGTACCTTCTATTATGGAGGCTTGGTATGGCGGGACAGAAACTGGTAATGCCATTGCTTCTATTCTCTTTGGCGATGTTAATCCTTCGGGTAAATTACCGTTTACATTTCCTGCTCGTATCGAAGATAATGCAGCTTATGCTATGGGTGAGTACCCTGGTGATGATGTCAATGTGACTTATAACGAGAGTATTTTCGTTGGTTATCGTTATGCTGATAAACAAAAGAAAGTGAAGCCATTATTTCCTTTCGGACATGGACTTAGTTACACAACATTTGAATATGGCAAACCCACTTCGGATAAGAAACTTATGACGGCTAATGATATTATAACATTCTCGGTGTCGGTTAAAAATACAGGAGCTCGCAAGGGGCAAGAAGTGGTTCAACTTTATATTAGTGATAAGCAATCATCTTTGCCACGTCCAATAAAGGAATTGAAAGGATTTAAGAAGGTAGAGCTTGCACCTGGAGAGGAAAAGGTAGTATCATTTACTATTACTAAAGAAGCCTTGAGTTTCTTTGACGACGTGAAACATGAATGGATAGCTGAGCCTGGAATGTTTGAGGCTATAATAGGAGCATCGGCTACAAATATAAAAGGAATTGTAACGTTTGAGCTTAAATAAATAAATGTGATGAAACATCTTATTATTATAACTTTATTTTTATGCTACTGTTTTGGCGCGTGCACTAAAACAGGAGCTATCGAACCTTCTCCAGATGTACCCGATCCAGATATTCCAACAAAACCGATAGAGCTATTCTCTTCTCAATTACGAGTAAAAACTGTTGGTGATGACCTATATATTTCGGCAAAATTGGATAAGGATACCGATATTCTATATTGGTTCAAAAAATGTATGTTCAATGAACTCTATACATTTTATAGAGTTGGGCTAATTTCTAACTCTTCGCGTGTTCCGACCAATACTCCAGATGTGGAACCAACAACGCTATTGAACTTGGCATTTAGTGATAACATAGGTCCTTTTAGTATTGTTGGTAATGGCTGGTGCGGTGGTAATCACCCATATATAGATGAAAAAACAAAGACGGCACGTAACGTTAGTTTTAAAATTCTCTTAGATGGTAAGGAATTAAAAGATAACACGCTGACTTTAGTAGATAACATTCAAATAGATGTTGTCAATGAGATTATGAATCCAAGTAAGCCGACCAAAATAAATGGGAAAACGGCTTTAACCGAAGTGCTATGTACAGAGACGGCTACCTATAAAGTCAAAGGTGGAAATATACAAGTTTCGGTTGACCATTTATTTAAAAATGATGAGCCAGTAAATATGTATTTATATTATGGCATGCAATCGATGTTTAATATGGAAACTTACACGTTGACAGCGAACGGCAAATACCCCGATTGGACTCCACAAGCTGCTGTATCTAAATTTTTGAAGAGCGATTATCCTACTTTTAGACGATTTCTTGAAAAGAATGCAACAGCTTATCAATCTTCTTATCTGTTTGATGAAGGATTGGGAAATCATGCCGAAATAGCTGATAACGACGTTATTTTTATTGGTAATTCTAATGGCAAGACTTATCACAAGATTGTGGCAAACAAGATACGAACAAAAGGCGATTCTACTCATTGGAGTGGACTATATACTTGGTTTAAGTCGCCCATAATAGATGATGAAGATGTTTTGTGTTATGAGGGATTAATTAATGGGAAGGAGACTATTTTTATAGATTGTAAAAAGAGTGTTAACAAGGTAGTGACTTTGCCTGAAAAATACAAGAATAAATCGTTTATCGTAAAGGAAAAAAGTAATGGATTGCGACTTGTTAGCAATAAAGTGTCAGCAACCAGTGAACTAAAAATATCATCAGACAATTCTGGCAGTTTTGTGCTAATATTCTGATTTAGGAT
>JAVWYO010000072.1:0-10030 GCA_036661515.1 Muribaculaceae bacterium
AAAGATGTACCATCATTACGAGGAACTTTTATTCTATTAATTCTAAAGGAATTACTAAAAGCATTTTGAGGATTCATTTCAACCACGCCATTAGAAGTACCCATCCATAATTTTCCATTGTTATCCTCAGCAAAACAATGAATATATTTCCATTCATATATTTTTTCATCTTGATCTATCAACGATGAAAATGTTTTTATGACATCATCACTACTAACTCCAAGAGTTCCATTATCATCAAGAATTGTCAATACCGAACTGTAAGTACCCTCAGTCATTATTTTCAAATCATTCTTTTTGGTAATGGTAAAGTGCATTTTTTTGTTAGCATCAAATCCTGGCACAGGAGGAGTAACCCAATCAGAAGGGGATAATGAGGCTTGAGACTGCTTGGCGCGAGGAAGAACCATTACCGCCTTATCTTTACCTTCGGCTTGAATGAGCCACAAATTATTATTTTTATCAAATTGTAATGAAGGTACACAGCAATACCATAATTGCTTCATAGGACTATTAGTCCAGTCATATTTAGCAATTACTTTATTATCCTTAATTTTATAAACTCCCTCAAACCAAGTTCCTACATAATATGTGGAAGGGTCTTCGGGGTCAAATATAGGCTGATAAGGGTCATCAAGAATATTCTTATTATTATTATTAGTATTGATAGTTGGTGCTGATGCAGGTGTAATATCAGTCCAAAAAGAGCCATCATAGGTGTTTATAGTTGCGGGAACACCATATTCCGCAATAAATTCGTTACTGCCTATATTCATAACATATAACTTGCTTTGCGCATTATTATATATAACATTATAAGGTAGTTTCACTGTCGATGAATTTGGCTTAAAATAGTCTTTAAGAACTGTTTCATTACCCTTATCCATCTTAATTTTTTTCAATCCTTTTGCATCAATAGCCCACATTTCACTATTTCCTAAATAAGCCGATATAAACGATTTTTGTAAGCCTTCGGGTAAGGTCACTTTTTCAATCTCTTTACCATCGGCATCAAATATTATATAAAATGAAGGAACGGTACTTGTAGCTTTTGATTGTATTATGAAACCCGTCTTTATAGGCTGGCATATAGGTGCATTTCCATCAACTACACCAGATAATGTTAGCGTTTTATCCTCTTTAATAACCGCTTTCAATAGCCAGTCGGCATCATAGAAAAAGGAATTATTATTTATTGGAATTAATCGTAAAACAGAATGATTAATATTAGTTGGCGTAAAAGACTCCATCGAATTGTGTATTTTATTCAATTCACTGATATACACATTCTTTTCATTACTTATCAAAAGATTATCGCCAACCACTGCAATTGAATTAATATTTTTGTAATATAATTGAGATTCAGCAACTTCATGCTTTTCTTCATTTACAATAACATACCCAAATTCAGTAGCAATATATACTCTATTTTTATTGAAATTAATATCATTAATCCCCTTTGACGAAGTGAGTATAACATCTTTAATATCAGGTAAATTTACAACTTTACCATCATTATATAGGAAGTCAATATTAGAATTAGCATACGTTATTACAAGATATTTTTTCTCATAATTGTAATAAATATTTTTTATAAGAATATCAGATAGTTTATTACGCTTATTAAAACTTTCGTTTTCATCTTTTTCTTTATCGTAGACATATAAAGATTTATCAACGAGATAATACACTTTATCTTGAGTGTCTATTATATTTGTAATTACATTTCCAAATATTGAATGTATTTTCCAATCACCTACACCAAATTGTGCTTTGCACATAAATGGTAGTAATAAAAGAATAAAAAAGACTATTTTCTTAACCATATTATATTTCTACGTTTTTCTATTTTGTGTTATATATAACGTTGCGCAATATATAATAATTGTGTGATAATAAAAAACTTATACCCTAATATTATATATTTTGCAAGTAATTAATAAGTTTTTGTGTTGCTAAGCCTCGATGACTTATTTTATTTTTTTCTTCACTGTTCATTTCGGCAAATGTTTTATTAAAGCCTTTAGGTACAAAAATAGGATCGTAACCAAACCCGTCTATGCCTCGTTTTTCTTTTATAATAGTTCCTTCTACAATACCCTCAAAGTATTTTATATCATTGCCAATTATTAAAGCAAAAATTGTGCGAAAACGTGCTGAGAAATCTTCACAATTGTCCATGAGCTTAAGAACCTTGTTTATATTGTTTTCTGCAATGCAATCTTCACCTGCATAGCGTGCTGAATATACTCCTGGCTCATTATTTAAAGCTGATATTTCAAGCCCAGTATCATCGGCAAAACAATCATAACCATATATATCTTTAATGTGGCGTGCCTTTATCAAAGCATTACCCTCTAAAGAATTAGCTGTTTCGGGTATTTCTTCATTACAATTAATATCCTTTAAACTAAGAATATTAAAACTATCCCCTACTATTTCGCGCAGTTCTTTTAATTTATGTTCATTATTTGTAGCAAAAACTATATACTTAATCATATTCTATTAGATAACAATGTTCACAATTTTATTAGGAACAACAATAATTTTTTTAGGGGTCTTTCCTTCAATCCATTTTGCAGTTGCGGGATTAGAAAGTGCTAATTTTTCTACTTCTTCTTTAGATGTTGTAGCATCAACTTCAATACTAAATCGAGCCTTTCCATTGAAAGATACTGCATAAGAAACGACGTTTTCTTTTAAATATTCTTCATTGCATATAGGCCATGTTGCATCACAAATTGTTGTATCATGCCCAGTTAAGTGCCATAATTCTTCAGTAATGTGTGGTGCAAATGGAGCAAGAAGAATAAGAATTTGATCTAAAATTTCTTTATTAGAGCATTTCAATGTCGTTAATTCGTTTATACAAATCATAAATGCACTAATTGATGTATTATATGAAAAGTTTTCTATATCCCAAGTTACTTTTTTGATTAGCTTATGGAGTGATTTAAGAGCTTCTGCTGAAGGGGTGCCCTCTTTAACCAGTAATACATCATCTTTGTAGAATAAGTTCCACAATTTCTTTAGAAATCGGTTTACGCCGTCAATACCATTAGTGTCCCAAGGCTTACTTTGTTCAAGCGGTCCTAAAAACATTTCATAAAGACGTAGCGTGTCGGCACCATAATTTTCAACAATATCATCAGGATTAACCACATTGAACATTGATTTTGACATTTTTTCAACTGCCCAACCACACACATACTTTCCATCTTCAAGTATAAACTGAGCATCATTAAACTCAGGCCTCCACTGTATAAATTTTTCAGTATCAAGAATATCATTACTTACAATATTCACATCAACATGAATAGGAGTTACATCATAATTATTTTTCAAATTAAGAGAAACAAATGTGTTAGAGTCTTTAATACGATACACAAAATTTGAACGACCTTGTATCATTCCTTGATTAATGAGTTTCTTGAATGGCTCATTTTCACATATATATCCTAAATCAAATAAGAATTTATTCCAAAAGCGACTATATATTAAATGACCTGTTGCATGTTCGGTACCACCAATATAAAGATCTACATTACGCCAATATTCATTGCTTTCTTTAGATACGAGTGCTGATTTATTGCGAGGATCCATGTAACGTAAATAATAGGCCGAAGATCCAGCAAAACCAGGCATCGTGCACATTTCAAGAGGACGACCGTTAGGAGCAGTCCAATTTTTGGCACGTCCGAGTGGAGGCTCACCATTCTCAGTAGGAAGAAATTTATCTACTTCGGGAAGTACAAGAGGTAAATATTTTTCATCAAGTACTTGTGGCTTATTATCTTCATCATAATATATAGGAAATGGCTCTCCCCAATAACGTTGACGACTAAAAATAGCATCGCGAAGACGATAATTAATTTTTACTTTTCCAATATTTTTATCTTCAATAAATTTCTTGGTTTTAGCAATAGCTTCTTTTACTTCAAGACCATTAAGATCTAAATCTTCACCTTTAGAATTAATAATTATACCTTCTTTAGCATCAAAACTTGCAATGCTTACATCGCAACCTTCAATAAGCGGAATAATAGGAAGATTAAAATGTTTAGCAAAAGCGAAGTCACGGCTATCATGAGCAGGAACAGCCATAATGGCACCCGTTCCATATCCAGCAAGCACATAATCACTTATCCAAATAGGTATTTGCTTACCTGTTAGAGGGTTTATCGCATAAGAACCAGTGAATACACCTGATACTTTTTTATCAATCATGCGTTCTCTTTCGGTCTTATGTTTTGTATTTGCTATATATTCTTGTACAGCATTTTTCTGTTCATCAGTAATAAGTTTTTCAACATAGCAACTTTCGGGTGCGAGTACCATGAATGTTACTCCAAAAATAGTATCGGCACGTGTAGTAAAAATAATAAGGTCAAAATCTTTATTATCCACCTTAAATTTCATTTCAGCACCTTCAGAATAACCAATCCAATTACGCTGAGTTTCTTTTAGAGAATCAGTCCAATCAACATTATTTAATCCTTCGAGTAAACGACCAGCATAGGCCGAAACTCTTAGACACCATTGATACATTACTTTTTGAATAACTGGGTATCCTCCTCTCACTGAAACTCCTTCACTTACTTCGTCATTAGCAAGCACAGTTCCAAGTTTAGGACACCAATTAACCATTGTGTTACCGAGATAAGCAATGCGGAAATTCATTAATGCACAATATTTTTCTTTTTTAGAAAGAGCATTCCATTGTTCAGCAGTAAAATTAAATTCTACATTGGTTGCAACATTAGCATCTTTAGAACCAAATTTTTCAAAATGTAATTCAAGTTCATCAATAGATCTTGCTTTATTTAATTTAGTATTGAAATAGCTTTTAAACATTTTAATAAATGTCCATTGAGTCCATTTATAATATTCAGGATCACAAGTTCTTATTTCACGGCTCCAATCAAAACTAAAACCTATTTTATCGAGTTGTTCACGATAACGATTAATATTTGTAACGGTTGTAATTTCGGGGTGTTGACCAGTCTGTATAGCATATTGTTCAGCAGGTAAACCATAGGCATCATATCCCATAGGGTGCAAAACATTAAAACCTTGAAGTCTTTTATATCGGGTATATATATCCGAAGCTATATATCCAAGAGGGTGTCCCACATGTAATCCAGCACCAGAAGGATAAGGAAACATATCCAATACATAAAATTTAGGTCTTTTACTATCTATATCCGTTTTATAAATATTATTTTCTTTCCAAAATTTTTGCCAACGTTTTTCTATATTTTTAAAATTATATTCCATAACAATATTATATCTATATGTTTCTTATTTTTTAATTAATCCAAGTTTTTCTGAAATTTCAAGCATTCTTTCAATAGGCTTAATTGCTTTATTAGCAATTTCTATATCAACATTAACTTCTGGGAGCTCATATTTCAAACAATTATATAATTTTTCCAGAGTATTTAATTTCATAAAATTACATTCATTGCAGGCACATGTTCCATCTTCGGGCGGAGCTGGAATAAAAGTTTTATTAGCACATTTTTTTTTCATTTCATGAATAATACCACTCTCTGTAGCAACAATAAATTTATTACATTTACTTTCAATTGCAAAATTAAGCAGAGCTTGGGTAGAACCAACTTTATCAGCTACTATTAAAAGTGAATTTTTACATTCAGGGTGAGCAAGAATAAGAGCATCTTTATTTTCTTCTTTTAATTTTAATATTTTTTCTAAAGAAAATTGCTCATGTACATGGCATGCCCCATTCCATAAAACCATATTTCGTCCAGTAATACTATTTATATAGTTACCGAGATTGCGATCGGGACCAAATATTATTTTTTCATTAACAGGAAAGCTATCAACTATTTGTTTTGCATTAGTAGACGTAACTACAACATCGGTATATGCTTTAATAGCTGCACTCGTATTTACGTAACTAATTACTGTGTGATTAGGATATAATTTAAGAAACTCAGAAAATTCATCAACAGGACAACTATCAGCAAGACTACAACCAGCATTGACATCGGGACAAAGAACTATTTTATCGGGACAAAGAATTTTAGCTGTTTCAGCCATAAAATGCACACCGCAAAGAATAATAATTTTAGCATCAGTTTTCTTAGCAAATTGAGCAAGTGCTAAACTATCACCAATATTATCGGCAATATCTTGTATTTCTCCTCTTTGATAATAGTGAGCAAGAATTACAGCATCTTTCTCCTTTTTCATTCGTAGTATTTCATCTTTTATGATGACATCACTACTTATAGGAGCATTTACATATCCGTTATTCACAACAATCATATATTATATATTCTTTCTTTTTTAATTAAAAACTCTTCTTCTTATGTTTATTATAGCGTGTTGATAACAGTAATAACTTTTTATTAATATACTTGTGTAATAACTTATAGAATAATAAAATCAGTTTATTAATAGGTTATACACAATCTTAGTATATGATTAATAGCTAATTATAAATGTTATTGACATGTTGTTAATAACCGACAAAGTTAATAAAATCTTAGCGTATTGCCTATTAATAAGTATATAAAACCTTGTTGAAAATGATAGACAAAGTTCTTGCTAACTAAATTGGTTTCTATTTTATTTGTTATATACACATCTATCTCATTTAATTCAAAATTATTTGTTTGTTTTTTGCTAAATTGTTTTCATCAGATATTAACAGGTTATGAACATGTTATTGATAAGGTAATATTAGCTAAGCTACTTGCATATATTGATATATTTAGCTAATATTGCATATAAGTTACTGATGCTTTAATCTGTTAATAGTGTAAATTAATCAATCATAAATAATTATGTATATATTGCAATTCAAACCCATTTTGAAAAATCTCCTATGGGGAGGTGAAAAAATAATACCATATAAGCAAATTAAATCTGATTTGCATCAGGTAGGTGAAAGTTGGGAAATATCAGGAGTAAAAGATGACGAATCTATTGTAGCAAATGGGGAATATGAGGGACTAACTCTTTCTGAATTAATATCTAAGCATGGTTCTGAATTGGTAGGAAAATTAAATTATGCTCGTTTTGGAAATGAATTTCCGTTACTTATAAAATTTATTGATGCCCGACAAGATTTATCGATACAGGTACATCCTAATGATGATTTAGCAAAAATGCGTCATAATTCAAATGGTAAAACAGAAATGTGGTATGTTATAGAAGCTGATAATGGAGCCAAACTTAGGCCAGGATTTTCATGTGCTATATCTCCACAACAATATGAGGAAGAGGTAAAAAATAATAGCATAACGAATGTATTGAAGGAATATAAAATAAATTCTGGAGATGTGTTTTTCCTGCCAGCTGGACGTATTCATAGTATAGGAGCCGGATCTTTTATAGCAGAAATTCAGCAGACCTCTAATATAACTTATCGTATATATGACTTTAATCGTTGTGATGCTAATGGTCAATGTAGAGAGTTACATATCGATTTATCAAAAGATGCTATTGATTATCGAATAGAATCAGATTATCGTACTCATTATGATATGGCTTTAGAGAAAGAAATAAAATTGGTTAGTTGTCCTTATTTTACAACATCTTTATACGATTTAAGCCAACCTACAACGTTAGATTATAGTGAGACAGATTCCTTTGTAGTAGTAATGTGTGTGGAAGGAAAAGGTGATATTGTTGATAAGAATGATAATATTATATCTATTCATCAGGGAGAGACTATCCTTGTACCAGCTTGTATGGATATACTACGTATATCTCCATCTCCGAGAATGAAAATACTTACAAGCTATATATTGTAATGGAGAAAAAATCGATGTTGGAACTTCATAGGGTGAATTGCGAAGAGTATAAGAATGTATCAAAAATACCCTTAGTAATAGTACTCGATGATATACGAAGTCTTAATAATATAGGGTCTATATTTCGCACCGCAGATGCCTTTGTTATAGATCATATATATTTATGTGGAATAACGGCTACACCACCACACCCCGATATTCATAAAACTGCGCTTGGTGCTGAAGAATCGGTTACTTGGAGTTATGAAAAAAGTATCATTACAATAATAAAAGAACTCAAGGATAAAGATTATAAAATTTGCGCAATTGAGCAGGTAAAAGGGAGCATAAGTCTTGAACAATTCAGAGTCAATTCAGAAACAAAATATGCAATAATTTTTGGTAATGAGGTAAAGGGAGTTCAACAGCAGGTCGTTGATGTGTGTGATTGTTGCATTGAAATACCACAATGTGGTACTAAACATTCACTCAATGTTTCAATATCGGCAGGAGTAGTAATGTGGGAATTATTTAAGCAGTTTAATAATGTATTATAATTCCTTTTCAAGGAGTTTAAAAGTCATTCTGTGAAAAGGAGTTGTACCATATTCTTTAATTGCAGCTCGGTGAGCCTTTGTGGGATATCCTTTATTAATGTTCCAATTATATTGGGGAAAGTCTTTGGCTATAGTTTGCATATATTCATCACGATGCGTTTTTGCAAGTATTGAAGCAGCAGCAATGCTCATCATTTTGCCGTCGCCTTTAATGATGCAAGTGTGAGGAATATCATTGTATTTATTAAATCTATTACCATCAATAAGGAGAGCCTCCGGCTTAAATTTTAAAGCATCAATAGCACGGTGCATAGCAAGAAAAGAAGCATTAAGAATATTTATTTCGTCTATTTCTTTGGGTGTTACTATGCCTATTGCCCAAGCTAAGGCATTTGTTTCTATTATAGGTCGTAATATATCGCGATTGTGTTCACTTAATTTTTTGGAGTCGTTAAGCAGTTCGTTTTCAAAAAAAGGAGGTAAAATAACTGCCGCAGCGAATACCGCACCAGCTAAACAACCACGTCCAGCTTCATCGCACCCTGCTTCAATACGTCCTTCAATGAGAAATTTATCAAGCATCGTATTTGCTTTTTAATTACTACGTTCAATTATGTAGTCGAATATTAGTCGGAATGCTTTTGTTGCTTCAGATTCAGGGAACTCTTTAAGTATATTATTAGCGCGGTTACGAATAGATTCCATCGTATTGTAAGCATAGTCTATGCCACCTTCTTTCTTTGTGAATTCTATTAAAGCGTCTATTTCCTGTGAATTAAGTAATTCTTTTTTACTTAAGGCAAGCATTTCTTTGTGAAGAGGAGCATCTTTCTTTGAAAGGGAAAAAATAAGAGGTAATGTAATTTTGCCCTCACGAAGGTCATTACCAGTAGGTTTACCAACTACTTTATCATCGTAGTAGTCAAAAATATCATCTTTAATTTGGAAGCAAAGTCCAAGAAGTTCGGCATATTCTTTGAGTTTTTCAATTTGATTTTGAGGAGCATTAACTGCAAAGCCACCAACTTCAACACAACTACGGAATAGAGATGCTGTCTTATGCTTAATAATATCGAAATAAATATCTTCATCAATAAGATGAGAACGGGCATTACTAATTTGATCAATTTCACCCATTGCAAGTTCCTTTCCGAGATCGGAAATTGATTGAATTATTTTTATTTCACCAGTATTTATACCGCATTGTAGAGCGTTGCTCACGAAGAAATCACCCACAAGTACTGCAATGTGATTATCCCACACATTATTAATAGTAGGAAGTCCCCGACGTTTTTCGGAGTCATCAACCACATCGTCGTGAATTAGAGAAGCGTTATGAAGCATCTCTATTGCGGCGGCGGCATTTATAACTTTTGGAGAAATTTCGCCAAAAGTCTTTGCGCTTAGCATCACAAGTATAGGACGTATCTGTTTACCTTTTGTAGCGAGATACATCTTAACTACCTCCTTCATAAGCGGACTTGAACTGTCAAGAGAATTTACTATAATCTTATTTAGTTCTGCCAGTTCATCGGATATAATATTTTGGATTTCTTTTAGCTTAACCATATTTGGTGATCAAGTTGCAAAAATAGTAATAAATATGCTGATTAGGCTAATAACCCACTAATAATTTGCTTTTATTGCAAATCTTTATGAGGTAGGTACGCACAGGAGGTGCGTAATGCTATATTTTTAAGTGATTGT
>JAVWYO010000073.1:0-9956 GCA_036661515.1 Muribaculaceae bacterium
GGTTAAATTTCAGAACTGGCGTTCTGAAGTGGAAATTCTTCGACGTTCTTGCTCGTGGTGGTGGTGCGAGAACGTCGGAGACGTTCTGGGCTTGCGTGGTTTTTTTGCTGGATTCATGGGAATGACACGGATTGTTTTGGTGGGGCGGGGGGAATTTAAAAAAAGATGGAAGTAAATATGTATAATTATTTATATTCTTGCGGATTTATAATACCTTTGTAAAATATTAATATCATTTTATAATGCGAAGGTTAATTGTGTCATGTGCTATTATAATTATTGCTTTTGTGGTTTCTATTAATTTAGATGCCCAATCGCAACCGCAATGGCATGAGGTGACGTATGAGGTGAATCTGCCGAGTCTTGTGGATCCTCACACATCTGATGGTATTGAGATTTATAGCAAAGATGGGACTATAATAATAAAGACTCCCAAAAATGTGCAGGTAAAAGTTTTTACTATTTTGGGACAATTAATATCTCAAGATGTTATAAATAGAGGTGTGTCGGAATTGAAGATAAATTCGCGTGGTATTTTTATAATAAAAATCGGTGGCATAACTCAAAAGATAGCGTTGTAAATAAACCAGACTAATATATTATGAAAGAAGAAAAAGGAGAAATAATTGATTGGGCTAATCTGTCGTTTGGATATATCCCTACTGATTATAATGTTAGAATTTATAATCGTAATGGTAAATGGGGTGAACTTGAAACGAGTAGTAGTGAGTCGATTAACATTCACATGGCGGCTACATGCCTACACTATGGTCAAGAATGCTTTGAAGGCTTAAAGGCTTTTAGGGGCAAAGATGGAAAAATACGTGTGTTTCGTCTTGAAGATAATGCAGCTCGAATGCAGGAAACTTGTAGGGGAACTTTAATGGCAGAATTGCCAACAGATCGTTTCAAGGAAGCTGTCATAAAGGTTGTAAAGTTAAATGAGCGTTTTGTTCCACCATTTGGAAGTGGAGCGTCGCTATATATCCGTCCATTGCTTATAGGTACTGGAGCCCAAGTTGGAGTAAGACCAGCAAATGAATATTTGTTTGTAATATTTGTAACTCCTGTTGGTCCTTATTTTAAGGGTGGATTTGCAACTAATCCTTATGTTATAATAAGGGAATTTGACCGTGCTGCGCCACTTGGGACCGGTTGTTTTAAGGTTGGAGGAAACTATGCAGCCAGTCTACGAGCTAATAAGAAGGCTCATGACTTGGGTTATAGTTGTGAGTTTTATTTAGATGCTAAAGAGAAGAAATATATTGATGAATGTGGAGCGGCTAATTTCTTTGGGATAAAGGATAATACATATATTACTCCTAAATCTACTTCGATATTACCATCGATTACAAATAAGAGTCTTATGCAACTTGCAGAGGACATGGGCATGACCGTTGAGCGTCGTCAAATAGCAGAAGAGGAATTGAGCACATTTGAGGAGGCTGGAGCCTGTGGCACAGCTGCAGTAATAAGTCCGATAGAGCGAATTGATGATGTTGAAAATGATAGGTCTTATGTAATCTCAAAAGATGGGAAGCCGGGAGTGATAAGTACTAAATTATATAATAAGTTGCGAGCTATTCAACTTGGAGATGAAGAAGATGTTCATGGCTGGGTAACGATAATAGAATAAAACAGCTTCTAAGACAGACATTATTTCAAAAGGAATTTGAAGAGCTGCCACAACTAAGCAGCTCTTTTTTTAATATATGAATAGATGGTTGATTATAAGGCGATAATAGAGGCGCATTATGCGACTCAAAAAGAGCTATATAGCTTGCTTATGAGGCATAGTCATGCTGTTGCAGATAAGGCTATGGCAATTGCCCGAGAATCGCGCTATGATATAGATTTAGACTTTGTTTATGAGGCATCTATGCTTCATGATATAGGGATTATAAGTACTCATGCGCCATCGATATTTTGCAATGGAAGTGCGCGATATATATGCCATGGTATAATTGGAGGAGAGATGCTAAATGGGATAAATATGCCAAAGCATGCTCTTGTGTGTGAGCGGCATACTGGAGCTGGAATTAGTGTTGATGAAATTATTGAGCATGATTTTCCATTGCCACATCGTGATATGCTACCGATATCTATTGAGGAAAAGTTGATATGCTATGCCGATAAATTTTATTCAAAATCCTCGTTAGATAAGGAGAAAAGCATAGAAGAAATACGAGAAGAAATGAGACGTTATGGCGAAAAGTCATTGAATAGATTTAATGAGTTACATGCCTATTTTGAGCAGGGTTGTAAAAAATGAATTTTTGATTTTCATATTAGTTGGTTTTGAGCTATCTTTACGTCGTGAATGCGGTTTATTGCCGTATTTGCCAAAAATAATCTATTTCTGCAATTAGAAACATTTATGAAAGTACTAAAATTTGGTGGAACTTCGGTTGGCACTGTTGAGAGCCTTAACAATGTAAAGAAAATTGTTGAGGATTGTGATGAGCAAGTGATTGTTGTTGTGTCGGCACTTGGAGGCATAACCGACTTGCTGATAAATACAGCTCAACTTGCATCAAAAGGAGAGATGTCTTATCTTGAAAATTACGCTACAATCGTAGAGCGTCATAATATAGTTATAAAAGGTAATGTCCCATTAGATAAGCAACATGAAGTGCGTTCTATTACAGACCCACTGCTTGAGGAGTTAGCCAATTTGTTTAGAGGCGTAGCGTTAATCAAGGATTTATCGACACGCACTCTTGATATTGTAGTAAGCTATGGCGAACGTCTATCGTCGGTGATAATAAGCCGAATAATAAAAGATGCAGTGCATTATGATTCTCGTAACTTTATAAAGACCGAAAGCCAATTTGGGAAGCATATAGCTGATATTGAATTAACTAATGAGCTTATATGTAATACATTTAGCGGGCTGTCGTCACAGGTTGTGATAGTACCCGGCTTTATCTCTTCAGACCGAGAAAGTGAAGCAATAACAAATCTTGGGCGAGGAGGTAGTGATTATACCGCTGCGATAATTGCAGCCGCACTTGATGCTCATCAGCTTGAAATATGGACAGATGTAGATGGCTTTATGACAGCCGACCCCCGAGTTATAAATAATACTTATGTAATCGACCGATTATCGTTTATAGAGGCAATGGAATTGTGCAATTTTGGGGCAAAAGTAGTGTATCCTCCAACAATCTATCCAGTATTTCACAAGAATATACCAATTTTAATAAAGAACACCTTTAATCCAGAAGCTCCCGGAACTTTGATTTCGGAGCAGACCCCGACTACCGAAGGGAAGGCAATAAAAGGTATTTCATCTATTAATGATACTTGCCTAATCACACTATCGGGATTTGGCATGGTGGGAGTGATTGGAGTCAATTCACGAATCTTTAATACACTTGCAAAGAATGGGATAAGTGTATTTCTTGTCTCTCAAGCGTCGTCAGAGCATAATACCTCGTTTGCTGTAAAGAATTGTGATGCCGATATGGCCGTTAGTGTTCTTAAATCAGAATTTGAGTTAGAGCTTAGCACTGGCGAGATAAGTGGAATAGAACCAGAAAAGGATCTTGCAACAGTTGCTATTGTAGGTGAAAATATGAAGCATACGCCAGGTATTGCTGGAAAATTATTTAATACACTTGGGCGTAATGGTATCAATGTAATAGCCTGTGCACAAGGTGCGTCGGAAACTAATATATCATTTGTAATTACGCATAATAGTTTACGTAAGGCATTAAATGTTATTCATGATTCTTTTTTCTTGTCTCAGACACAAGTTTTAAACTTGTTTGTAGTTGGAATAGGAAATGTAGGAAATGACCTTCTTGAACAAATAAAGTTGCAACAGGATAATCTATTGAAAAACAATTCGTTATCGCTAAAAGTTGTAGGGATTGCAAATTCGAGGAAATGTATTTTTGACCGTAATGGTATCGATATAGAAAATTATCATGAAGCACTTGCTCAATCGGAGCATGATGCCACACCAGAGATAATAAAAGATGAGATATTGTCGATGAATATCTTTAATTCAGTGTTTGTTGATTGCACAGCAAGTGCCGAAGTCGCCTCGATTTATGCTACACTTCTTGAACATAATGTTAATGTGGTAGCCGCCAATAAGATAGCCGCGTCGTCGGAATATTCTAATTATAAGAATCTGAAGCAGATAGCTCGCAAACGAGACGTAAAATTTCTTTTTGAAACGAATGTTGGAGCAGGATTACCCATAATAAATACGATAAATAATCTTATCAACTCAGGAGATAAGATATTGAAGATAGAGGCAGTGGTGTCGGGGACACTAAATTACATATTTAATGTAGTTAGCAAAGATATTCACTTGAGCCAAGCTATAATAATGGCAAAGGAGGCAGGCTATAGCGAGCCAGATCCACGAATAGACTTAAGTGGAAAAGATGTAGTGCGCAAACTTGTGATACTTGCACGTGAATCGGGGTATAAAGTGGAACAGAAAGATGTAGTAAAGCATCTATTCATACCAGATAAATATTTCATGGGAGAGGCCTGCGACTTTATTGAAAAAGTAAGTCAACTTGATGTTGAATTTGAGGCAAGGCGCATGAAAGCCGAGCGAGAAGACAAGCACTTTCGCTTTGTAGCAAAACTTGAAAATGGCGACGTGTCGGTAGGCTTACAAGAAGTAGGGCATAACCACCCATTTTATTCTCTTGAAGGGAGTAATAATGTTATATTGATAACGACAGAGCGATACAAAGAGTATCCAATGGAAATAAAAGGCTATGGAGCAGGAGCCGAAGTTACCGCAGCAGGAGTATTTGCAGACATAATAAGTATTGCAAACATACGATAAACATGATATAATGAAGTATATAATAATATTAGGTGATGGCATGGCAGATGAGCCAATTCCCGAATTTGATGGGTTAACGCCATTGCAGGCCGCTAACACCCCCACCATGGACTGGCTTGCCTTTAATTCAAGAATGGGCATGCTCAACACAGTTCCTTATGGATTTGAGCCAGGTAGTGAAATCGCTAATCTCTCGGTACTTGGATATGACCTAAAGAGCGTGTTTGAGGGACGTGGTTCGCTCGAAGCAGCGAGTATGGGCATTGATATAGAAATAGGAGAGATGGCCATG
The DNA here is from genome assembly GCA_036661515.1 of Muribaculaceae bacterium. Lineage (GTDB taxonomy): Bacteria > Bacteroidota > Bacteroidia > Bacteroidales > Muribaculaceae > HGM05232. Next base: position 5,109 of record JAVWYO010000073.1, read on the forward strand.
AGATGCAACCTAATATGTATTGAAGATGGCAAGATAAAGAATCATTCGGCCGGTCATATAACTAATGAAGAGGCAACAGAATTGATAACTTTTCTACAAAAAGAGTTATGCGATGATAAGGTGAGCCTTTATCCTGGTGTGTCGTATAGACACTTGCTAAAGATAAAAGGAGGAGATAAGCGATTGCATTGTACGCCACCTCATGATGTTCCTGGAACACCGTTTAAAAATGTCTTAGTTAAGGCAACCTCGCCAGAGGCCGAAGAAACAGCAACATTGATTAACATGCTCACACTTCGTTCTCAAGAATTGCTTTCAAAACATCATATAAACATAAAGCGACAAGCCGAAGGGAAAGACCCTGCAAATAGTATTTGGGCATGGTCGCCTGGATATAAGCCATCTATGCCCACACTTAAAGAGCGGTTTGGAATAGAAAATGGTGTAGTTATTTCGGCGGTAGACTTGATACGTGGCATTGGTGTATATGCAGGTTTAAAACCCATAATTGTAGAGGGCGCGACAGGTCTTTATAATACGAATTACGAAGGGAAAGCACAGGCTGCCATAGATGCTCTAAAGGATAATGACTTTGTGTTTTTACACATAGAAGCGAGTGATGAGGCAGGTCATGAAGGAGACTGGGAGCTAAAGAAACGTACTATTGAATATTTGGACAGCCGAATATGCAAGCCAATATTAGAAGCGACGCTAAAGATGGACGAGCCAGTTACAATAGCCGTTTTGCCCGACCACCCCACGCCATGCAGGTTGCGAACACACACAGCCAATCCCGTTCCATTTATGATTTTCAGGCCAGGAAGTCGTCCTGATAAAATAGATAGATATAATGAGTTTGACTCGCGTGATGGAATGCTTGGTGTGATGTCGAACGATGAATTTATACGAGAATTATTAAAAAAATAAGCAATATTAAAAACATAGAATACTTGTAGTATGGAATATTATAGCACTAATGGAACCGTCGAAAAAGTTTCACTAAAAGAGGCAGTAGTAACGGGCCTTGCAGTAGATAGAGGGCTTTATATGCCAGAAAGAATACCAGTATTGCCAAAAGCCTTTTTCAATAATATAGGAAGCATGTCACTTCAAGAAATATCTTTTGCGGTGGCCAATACGCTATTTGGTGATGATATAGAGCCGAGTGTGCTCCAAGAGATAGTTTGTGATGCCTTGAATTTTGACATACCCCTTGTGCAAGTGTCAGAAAATATATATAGCCTTGAATTATTTCATGGTCCCACACTTGCATTTAAAGATGTAGGCGCGCGGTTTATGGCACGAGTGCTTGCTTATTTTAATAGCAATGCGCAAGAAGGCGATATGGTGAATGTGCTTGTAGCCACATCGGGTGACACAGGTAGTGCTGTAGCAAATGGATTTCTTGGTGTGAATGGCGTTCGCGTTTTTGTGCTATATCCACAAGGAAAAGTTAGCAAGATACAAGAGGCGCAGTTTACTACTCTCGGACGTAATATTACAGCAATAGAGGTAAATGGTACATTTGACGATTGCCAATCACTTGTAAAAAATGCGTTTATGGACGCAGAACTTAACGAAAAGATGAAACTTACGAGTGCCAATTCTATAAATGTTGCACGTTTTCTGCCTCAGATGTTTTATTACTTTTATGCCTATGCACAACTTGCAAAACGAGGTGTGTCGCTCGGTAATATAGTGTTTTCGGTGCCCAGTGGCAATTTTGGGAATATCACAGCTGGGCTTATAGCTAAAGCTATGGGACTTCCTATTAAACGTTTTATAGCAGCGAATAACCAAAATGATATATTTTATCAATATTTATTGACTGGTAAATATGAACCAAAAGCATCAATCTCAACGATAGCCAATGCAATGGATGTAGGTGATCCCAGTAACTTTGTGCGTATTCTTGACCTATATAAGCATTCTCATGATGCTATAAAAAAGGATATAAGTGGATGCACATATTCAAATGAGCAGATTAGCGAAACGCTTGCAAAAACGTATAAAGACGAGAACTATTTATTAGACCCGCATGGTGCAGTTGGTTATCGTGGTTTGCTTGAAGGATTGGGTGCTGATGAAGTAGGCGTGTTCTTAGAAACAGCGCACCCAGCGAAGTTTAAAAATACGGTAGAAAAAATAATAGGAGAGCAACTTGCCATACCTGGCAAACTTGAAGCATTTATGAATGGCGAAAAACATACCATAACAATGAATTCAGGATTCACCTCGTTAAAGAAATACCTATTAAGTATAGATTAAAGCAGGTTCTAAGACATCGCGCTTGTGGATTAATAAGTATAAATTATTGGTTAATTCTTATTTTTTATTCAAAAGTGCTATTGTAGTATCTTACATTAAATTAATGTAGCAAATTTTGGATTGTGAACTGTTTTTTTTCGTTATCTTTGTAACAATTTTATATGTAGAAAAAATATTTTATGGTAACACCTATCAAGAAAACCATCGATCTCGGTGATGGAAGAACAATCACATTAGAGACAGGTAAGCTTGCAAAGCAAGCCGATGGAGCGGTAGAACTGCGCATGGGCAATACAATGTTGCTTGCGACAGTTGTGTCGGCACGAGAAGCTGGCGAGGGAGTAGATTTTATGCCCCTTCAAGTTGAATACAAAGAGAAATTTTCATCATTTGGACGCTACCCAGGCGGTTTCCTAAAACGCGAAGGAAGGGCATCGGATTACGAAATCTTGACATGTCGTCTTGTAGACCGAGTACTTCGTCCTCTATTCCCTGAAAATTATCACGCAGATACTTTCGTAAACATTATTCTCTTTTCAACCGACGGTGTTGATTTACCAGATGCACTTGCTGGACTTGCTGCATCGGCAGCTATCGCAGTTTCAGATATTCCATTTAATGGACCTATCTCAGAAGTACGTGTTGCACGTATAAATGGAGGTTTTGTTATCAATCCTACAGCCGAACAGTTATCAAAGGCTGATATAGAATTAATGGTAGGTGCTACATACGATAATATTATGATGGTTGAAGGTGAAATGGAAGAGGTTTCAGAAGCAGAACTTCTCGAAGCCCTTAAATTTGCACACGAAGCTATCAAAGTACAATGTACGGCACAAGTTGAATTTGCCAAAGAAGTTGGCGCAACTGTTAAACGCGAATATTGCCACGAAAAGAATGACGAAGATGTTCGTAAAGATGTTTGGGCAAAATGCTACGATAAAGCGTATGCAATAGCTAAGGCTGGCAATGCCGACAAACATTGGCGCATGGATCAATTTGATGCTATTTGCAATGAATACGTTGCATCTATTCCAGAAGATGAAGCATCGGAGAAGACTCCACTTGCTAAAAGATACTATCATGATGTAGAAAAAGAAGCAGTACGCCGTTGCATTCTTGATGAAGGAATTCGTCTTGATGGTCGTACTACTACCGAAATACGCCCAATATGGTGCGAAACAGATTACATTCCAGGACCTCACGGCTCGGCAGTATTTACTCGCGGTGAGACACAGGCTCTTGCCACAGTAACACTTGGTACAAAACTTGATGAAAAAATTCAAGATGATGTTTTAAACCAAGGACGTGAACGTTTCCTACTTCACTATAATTTCCCTCCATTCTCAACTGGCGAAGCAAAAGCTCAACGCGGAGTAGGTCGTCGTGAAATAGGTCATGGAAATCTTGCACATCGTGCACTAAAACGCATGCTACCCGATAATTTCCCATATTGTGTACGCATCGTATCAGATATTCTTGAATCTAATGGTTCATCATCAATGGCCACAGTGTGTGCTGGTACTCTTGCTCTTCTTGATGCAGGTGTTAAAATGAAAAAGCCAGTTACTGGTATCGCTATGGGACTTATCACCGACAAGGACAACGTTAAGTATGCAGTACTTTCTGATATACTTGGCGATGAAGACCACTTAGGAGATATGGACTTCAAGGTAACAGGAACCAAAGATGGTATTACCGCCACACAAATGGATATAAAGTGCGATGGACTTTCTTATGAAGTTCTTGAAAAAGCACTAAACCAAGCTCGTGCAGGTCGTCTTCATATCTTAGATATTGTGAACGAAACTATTCCAGAATCTCGCGAAGACTTCAAACCTCAAGTGCCACGTATTGTTACAATCACTGTTGACAAAGACTTTATTGGAGCTATTATAGGCAAAGGTGGCGAAACTATTCAAGGAATTCAAGAACAAACAGGTGCTGTTGTTACTATCGACGAAATCGATGGAAAGGGTGTTGTAGAAATTTCAGCTGCAAATAAATCAGCAGTTGAGGCTGCAGTAGCACGCATCGAAGGTATCATAGCAATTCCAGAAGAGGGCGCAACATATAAAGGAAAGGTAAAGAGCATTCTTGACTTTGGCGCATTTGTTGAATTTATGCCGGGAAAAGATGGTCTTCTTCATATCTCGGAAATAAGCTATGACCGCATAGAAACGATGGAAAATAGTGGAATTAAAGAGGGTGATGAGCTTGAAGTAAAACTTATAGAAGTAGACAAACGCACTGGTAAGTTCCGCTTATCAATGAAAGCACTTCAAGAAAAGCCTGAAGGATATGTTGAACGCGAACGCACTGAACGTCCACGCCAAGATCGTGGTGGATTTGGTGGCGACCGTCGTGGAGGAGGCTTCCGAGGAGGAGATCGTAGAGACGACCGAAGAGATGGTTGTTTCCGCCGAGATGACCGCGGACCTCGTAATGACTTCCGTAATAATGATCGCGGAGGATACAACAACGGTGGCGGATTTAACAATGGTGGTGAACATCGCACATTCCAACACAATGATGGCGAGAATACTCCCCGCACCGAGAATAATGACTAAGGTAATACCT
>JAVWYO010000074.1:0-9837 GCA_036661515.1 Muribaculaceae bacterium
TATTGCGACAATCATATCTATAATGCCGAAGGACAATTGAACCAAGTTCTTACCGATAATGGTTATATCGAAAACGATAAATATCACTTCTTCATTAAAGATTATCAAGGAAATAACAGAGTGGTATTTGACCAAGATGGCACAATTGAGCAACTCAATCACTACTATCAATATGGCGGACTATGTTTCGTATCAAGTCTAAAGATAACAACCGTGCACGTTTCTATTTCTATTACAGTACAGGAGCAGGTGGCTATATACCAAAGCATCTTTTACCTATATTCGAACAGGAGAAAAAAAATATCGATTTTTGGTTGAAAAATGTAAACATTGTGAAGCTAATTGAGGAAAACAAATTGCTCAAGACTGAAGATGACGAAAATGGCTACGCGTTGCGCTTTACATATTATTTGATTCCATACGTGTCCGAACTTTTCCAAAAATAATGATTAAAATAATACATTTATAATAATAATTGTTATCTTTGGGACGCACTTATATCGAATAATAGGTATGAATAATTTAAGTAACGCGAATCACATCATATACAATATCCATCGTTGTATCACTATTTAGAGAGTGACACACTCGTTTTTTGCATAAATGTTATCAGTTTTTAATTAACCATAAAACATTTAAATCATGACAAAAAAGTTCTTAGCCGAAATGGTCGGCACAATGGTACTCGTACTATTAGGTTGCGGTGCCGCAGTGTTTAACGGAGGCGCAACAAGCGTCCAAGCTGTATTAACAATCGCTTTTGCTTTTGGTCTTTCTGTAGTGGCAATGGCTTACACGATTGGGTCGATTTCGGGCTGTCACATCAATCCCGCTATCACTCTTGGTGTTTGGCTTAGTGGTCGCATGAAAGGGTCGGAAGCAGCAATCTACATGGTGGCACAAGTTATAGGAGCAATTATTGGTTCTGCTATAATATTTGCTATCATTCACACTGCAGTTCCCGATACAATTGCTACAGGAGCAACGCAAACAGGAGCAAATGGATTTGCTGAAGGGAATCTCTATCCAGCATTCATTGCCGAGACTGTATTTACATTTATCTTTGTTCTCGTAGTACTTGGAAGCACAAGTGCCACAAGTGGAACGCCAAAATTTGCAGGTCTTGCAATAGGTCTTTCATTGGTACTTATCCATATCGTATGCATTCCTCTTACAGGGACATCGGTCAACCCAGCTCGAAGTATTGCTCCAGCACTATTTGAAGGTGTAGCTGCTCTATCTCAGTTGTGGGTATTCATCGTAGCTCCATTCCTCGGTGCAGCCCTTGCAGCAGCGCTATGGAAAGGCTTAGAAAAAGAATAGAAACACATAAAGTCATTAAAACGGGGGACTCAGCATCTCCCGTTTTTTGTTACTGCACAAAAAACTAAGCAAAACAGATTTACACGGCATCTTTTATTCTTTTACTAACTTTTATCGCATATCGGGCATCCATTTAAAATTTAATTTATACATTTGCCAAATACCAATGTGAATTCAAAGTATGTTAAATGAGATGAGAAGAATATATATAGTATTAGTGGCCTTGTGTTTTACAAGCTACGTAAGCCCTATCCAAGCACAAATAAAGGAAAAAGTTAAAAGTATCATTGCCTCAGTATCTGATAGTACAACCAACAATCAGATAGGAGATAGCTTAGTAAAGCGCGACTCTACAGAACTTTCGGGTGTAAAGGTTGAGCTACAAGAAGCCAACTTAGCCAAGATGGAGCTACAAATGGAGATAGAACAAATGCGCTTAAAGCTATATTCGTCCGACTCCTTGAAACTTGTTGCGCAAAAACTACGCATTGACTCTATTCGTGGTATCACTGTTGGGTTTCCTGTTGTTGTTGAAGGGGATACGCTTTTTACCATATTTGCCCATCGAGGAGGGCTCTCGGCACACTATCGTGCAACAGCATTTTCGACAAATATTTTAGATTTAGGTAAGAAATACAATATAGATCCCGATTCGCTATATCTTGAACATAGCGAAAACGTTACCGATATAATGTATGACTCAAAGGTATTAGTTTCTATTACCGATTTTGATGCTCTATGGCAAAATACAAATCGTGATGAATTAGCCGAAACTTATCGCATCCTTATTATAAAGAAACTCAAAGAGCTAAAAGAAGAATACAGCATAATACAACTCGTTAAGCGCATAAGCTATTTTGCTTTAGTTATTATCCTGCAATGTTTTCTTTTTTGGCTAACGAGCTATCTTTTCCGAAAGCTACATAAATACATCATAAGACTAAAGGACACGCGGCTAAGACCCGTAAAATTTGGAGATTATGAGTTGCTGACTACTCAGCGAGAAGTTAGATTGCTACTTTTTGCGTCCAACATTACCCGTTATCTAATTGTTCTAATACAATTAGTTATCACAGTTCCAATCCTTTTCATAATTTTTCCACAAACCGAAGGACTGGCTTTGAAAATATTTTCATATTTATGGCACCCAATAAGGGGTATTGTTCTTGCAACCGTTGATTACATTCCTAATCTATTTATAATATTCATTATATTCTTTATGATAAAATACATTATAAAGGGTATTAAATATTTAGCAAGTGAAATAGAAACCGAGCATCTGAAAATATCAGGATTTTATCCCGATTGGGCACAACCAAGTTTCCAAATCATTAGATTCCTTATGTATGCCTTCATGATAGCTATGATTTATCCATATCTGCCAGGCTCAAAATCGGGAGTGTTTCAGGGTATCTCTATATTCGTTGGACTCATTGTATCATTAGGCTCAAGCACTGTTATAGGAAACATTATAGCAGGAATGGTCATTACATATATGCGACCTTTTAAAATAGGCGACCGCATAAAACTTAATGATACCACTGGAAATGTTATAGAAAAGACACCTTTCGTCACTCGTCTAAGGACTCCCAAAAACGAATTGGTGACTATTCCCAACTCATTCATCATGTCTTCGCACACAGTTAATTATAGTGCATCAGCACGAAATTTTGGACTAATCATTCACACCGAAGTCACTATTGGATATGATGCAAAATGGCGACAAGTGCATCAATTGCTTATTGATGCCGCACTTTCAACTAAAGATGTAAATAAAGAGCCACTTCCTTTTGTTCTTGAAACCGCCTTATCGGATAATTATCCGGTTTATCAGATAAATGCTTATATTTCCGATGCCGACAAACTTGCAATTATAAGCTCCGACTTGCATCAAAATATTCAAGACAAGTTTAATGAAGCTGGCGTAGAAATTATGTCCCCTCATTATTATTCACATCGCAATGGTAATGAGTCAACAATTCCAAAAGAAGATACTCCAAAAGGAAAGAGCTAAGTAAAACCGAGTAAAAATAGAGTAATTCATGCAAAATATACAAGCCATTTTATGCTCGTATTACTATTTTTATGAATATAAGTCCCTTAATACTGATTTATTTGTATAAAAAAATACTACAATTTTGAGAGTTATGTAAATTTTGGTATCTTTGCGTGCTTATATACACTAATACGATAGACTTAAAGACCTTTATGTATATAAAAACTAACGAATAAACTAAAAAAGAACTATATAATTAAATGGCAACATTAGAGAAAATTAGGAACAAATCAGTCCTACTAATTGTAGTTATCGGTGTAGCACTTATTGCTTTTATCATCGGTGACTTTTTCACTTCAGGAAGAACATTCTTTGGTGATGGTACTACGGCAGCCGTAGTGGGTAAAGAAAAAATCGGTATCCAGGATTTTCAACGTCGATACGAAGAAGCTAATCAGCAAATGCAACAGCAAAATCAAAGTGCTGATCCCGCTTTAGTGCAAAATCAAGTGCTTAATGGAATGATTCAAGAAATTCTATTGAATGATGAAGCCGATAAACTTGGTATTTTCGTTACCGAAAATGAACTTTCAGAAGCAATGGTAGGCAAAAATGCTAATCCTATGATGATGCAATTTGCTCAACAAATGGGTGCCGAAAGTCCAGCTCAACTTTATGAGATGATTTTCAGCCCTACAAAATTTGGTATTAAAGAAGAGCAAATCGCTCCTGCTCGTGCCGAATGGTTGAAGAAAGAAAGCGAAATGGAAAAGAATCTTCGATATATGAAAGTAGGAGGATTGATAGCAGGCTCTATACAAGCTAACAACCTCGACAAAAAAGCTATATATGATGAAAATGCTACTACTTCATATGTAAATCTTATAAAGAAAGATTATTCATCTCTCAAAGACTCTGATTTCCCAGTAACTGACGCAGAACTACAAGCAGAATACGACAAAATCAAAGAACAATTTAAGCAAGAATCTGAAGTACGTAGGATTCATTACATCGCTCTTGATATAAAACCTTCACCAGTTGACGAAAAATCAGCTCTAAAAATCGTTGAAGGAGCAGTTGCTCAACTAAAGGCTAATCCTGGCGTTGATGCTGTAAGAAATAATAGTGACCTTGTTATTAACGAATCGACTGTTCGCATCGCCGACATCACCGACCCTCAAGTTAAAGAATTTGTTGCTGCAAGTGAAATTGGAGCCGTATCTAATTACTCTCATGTTGACGATACCTACACTATTACAAAACTTACTGGCAAAAAAATAGAAACCGACTCTGTTAAAATAAACATGGTGGGTGTTGAAGGTCCTAAAGCAATTCAAGACTCTGTGGTTAACCTCCTTAATGCTGGTACTACTCTTGCTGACATAGCTAAAATAAAAGGCGTAAAAGGGACACAACCCGACTATTGGATTCCTCTTTATCAACTCGGTAAGGAAGACGAAGCCACAAAGGCAAAGATTCTAAATGCTGGGGCTACTTACTTTATTCTTAACGAAGCACCTCAAGGCGCTACGATTTGTCAAGTTGTTGAAAAGAAAGCACCAAAGCAAATGTATGAAATAGCTACTGTTTCTTACAAAACATTCCCAAGTCAAACGACTATAGAGAATCTTCGTGACGGGCTACAAAAATTTATCACAGCAAACAACTCAAGCAAAGCATTTGCAGACAAAGCAATCGCTGCTGGTTATCAAGCTGTTGAAACTATAATCACACCCGAGAATCCTCAAATCGACCGCATCGAGAACACACGTAAGGCTATTCAATGGGTATTTGGTGGTGAAGTTGGAAATGTTTCTTCTATCTTTGACAAAGAAGCAAACAACAAAATGGTTGTTGTTTCTATCGACGAAATTATCCCTGCAGGTTACACTCCAGTAACCAACAAAAATGTAAAAACATTGTTGACAAATATCGTACGCAGAGATAAAAAAGCTACATCACTTATCCAAAAATTTAATGGTAAAGCTAAAGACTTAGCTGGATTTGCTACAATAATGGAATCTAAAGTTGACACAGCAGTAGCCGTTACTTTTGGTCAAAGTTTTATTCCACAGATTGGTGCTAATGAACCAGTTCTTCTTGGTCGCGTTCCAGTTTCTAAAGTAAATCAACTCGTAGGTCCTGTAAAAGGAGATCTTGGAGTTTATGTTTATCAAGTAGCAAAAATCGACAATCAAGGTCCAGCATTCAATGCCGAAGAAAGCGCAGCTCGTTTCTCATCAGTACGTGGTGGACAAGCCGTTATGCAACGTGCGATAGAAATTCTTCGCAAGTCGACAAAAATTGAAAATAAAATTATAAAGTTCTTCTAACCAAGAGCCCACAATATCCCATCAAAAGGCTACCTCATCACGGGTAGCCTTTTCTTTTTAATCTTTTATCAGCACAAAACAATCTCAGAGTGTGTGATATTTTGGAATTATGTGTAAATTTGAACTTTGTAAACAAGAACACCATAAATATATGACCTCGATAAATGATATTCAAGACGAAATAATTGATGATTTCAACGGACTTGATGATTGGATGGATAGATACGCTTACATAATAGAACTCGGAAACGCTGTCCCAACAATCGACGAAAAATATAAAACACAGAGTAACCTCATTGAGGGTTGCCAAAGCCGAGTGTGGCTCACTGCTGCTATTGACAATGGTGTAATCACTTTTAGAGCCGATTCCGACGCTATAATAGTGAAAGGTATAATATCCCTACTTATCCGTGTGCTATCGGCACACACACCTCAAGAGATACTAAATAGCGACCTATATTTTATTCAAAAGATAGGACTTCAAGACCATCTATCGCCTACACGTAGCAACGGCCTGCTCGCTATGGTAAAACAGATGCGAATGTATGCACTGGCATTCAACGCTAAGCAAGAATTAGACAATAAATAATATTAATCTTAACAATAAAGTAATTATGTTCAAAAACCACCCTAAAGGTCTTATACCTGCCGCTCTTGCCAACATGGGCGAACGATTTGGGTTCTACATTATGATGGCGATATTGACGCTATTCATTTCAGCAAAATTCGGACTCGATGAAACCACCACTGGATATATTTATTCTGGATTTTACGCATCAATATACTTATTAGCCCTATTTGGCGGTATCATTGCCGACAAAACAAATAATTTCAAAGGGACAATCCTTTGGGGCTTAATAATAATGAGTATTGGTTATTTAATCATAGCAATTCCAACACCAACCCCAGTACCAAACTTTTGGCCATACTTGCTACTCACCTGCGGTGGACTTTTAGTAATAGCCTTTGGTAATGGACTTTTTAAGGGCAATCTACAAGCATTGGTTGGGCAGATGTATGATGATAAGAAGTATTCAAGTCGACGCGAATCGGGGTTTCAAATCTTTTATATGTTCATCAATATTGGAGGCTTCTTCGCACCATGGATAGCTATTGCAGTGCGCAACTGGTGGCTACAAGTCAACAACTACGACTATAATGCAAATCTCCCCGAATTATGCCACGAATACATAGCAAAGGGTTCGGAAATGACAGGTGAAGGATTCACCAAACTTCAAACTTATGCGAGCGAAATACACATCGATGGAACGCAAGTCACCGATATGGGCGCATTTTGCAACAGCTACTTAGAAGTATTTAATCGCGGGTTCCAATACGCATTTATGGCAGCAATAATAATGATGGTAGTCTCTATTATCATATATCTTTACAACCAAAAGATGTTCCCCGACCCAGCAAAAGGGAAAGGCCAAAAAGGCGACAACAAATTATCTTCAGACGAAATAAAAATGAGCGCACAAGAAATAAAACAACGTGTCATTGCACTATTTGCAGTGTTTGGCGTAGTAATTTTCTTCTGGGTATCATTCCATCAAAACGGATATTCACTCACATATTTTGCGCGAGATTACGTAAATCTTGACGTAATTAATATTAATCTTGGATTTACAAGTATTCAAGGAGCTGAAATATTCCAATGTGTTAATCCTTTCTTTGTCGTAATCCTCACACCGTTAGTAATATGGTTCTTTGCATGGTTAGGGCGTAAAGGCAAGACCATTTCCACCCCAATGAAGATTGCCATAGGCATGGGAATTGCTGCTTTAGCTTACGTATTCTTAATGCTAATCTCTTTAGGATTGCCATCAAACGAGCAATTAGATGCCATGAGTGTAGCAGAAGTAGATGCAATGCGTGTCACCCCACTTGTAATGATAGGCATGTACTTTATCCTTACTGTCGCCGAGCTATTTATTAGCCCATTAGGACTGGCATTTGTGTCAAAGGTAGCACCACCACACATGCAAGGATTGATGCAAGGTTGCTGGCTCGCTGCAACAGCCGTTGGTAACTCACTACTATTTGTTGGCGGACTGCTATATATGAACGTACCAATGTGGGCAACATGGTTTGTATTTGTTGCTGCCTGTGGAATGTCGATGGTAGTAATGCTCTGTATGGTAAAATGGCTTGAACGCGTAGCAAAATAGCCATTACTAAATATAAATCTATAATATTGGGCTGAATTTACATGGTTAAATTCAGCCCAATATTTTTATCCGCAAGCCATCATATTTTTGTTTTGCCAATAATTATATTATTTGCTATCTTAGCACAAAATAATATCATTATGAAAAGATACTTTGCAATAGCATTAACGTTGTGCATGGTAATGACAGCAGTTTGCCAAGACATCGTTGGCTCTTGGGCTGGAAAGTTAAACTTTGGAAGTTCAACACTCAATTTAGTATTTAATATAAGCAAGGCAGACACAGGTTATAAAACCACAATCGACAGTCCCGACCAAATGGCAAAAGGGATTCCTACAGATAACACCACATTCAACGATTCAGTCCTTTCAATTGGCATCAAGATGCTTGGCGCATCATTCAGTGGCACTTGCGTTGAAAATGATAAGATAAGAGGAGCATTTACGCAATCGGGCATCTCCTTGCCTATCGAGTTATCACGCCAAAAGGCAGAAGCGCTCATAAAAAATCGTCCACAGGAGCCAAAAGCCCCGTTCCCATACAAAATTGAAGAGATAATATTTGAGAACGAAAGTGCTGGTATAAAACTTGCAGGAACCCTCACCATGCCATCAAAAGGCACTAAATTTCCGGCTGTGATACTCGTAACTGGGAGTGGCGCTCAAAATCGTAACGAGGAGATAATGGGACATAAGCCATTTCTTGTAATAGCAGATTATTTGACTCGTAATGGCATCGCAGTACTTCGATATGACGATAGAGGGACAGCCAAGTCTGAAGGCAATTTTGCTAACGCAACGACAGCCGACTTTGCCACCGATGCTCATGCTGCCCTAAAATATTTAACGTCAAGAAAAGACATAAATCTCAAAAAGATTGGCATAATAGGTCATAGCGAAGGTGCATCAATAGCAATAATGGAAGCTGCGAATAACAAAGACGTTGCATATATCATAACACTTGCAGGGCCAGGAGTATCAGGAAAAGAGATAATCGAAAAGCAAGTTGAAACCATGATGCGTAATTCGGGAGTTACCGACCAGCTCATAGAAAAGCAAATGCCCACATACAAAGCTCGATACGAAATATTGTGTCAAGACAAAAACATTGAACAGATTCGCAATGAATTTATCGCAAATATTGAAAAATCAATTCCTACCGATAATTTAAACCAGCCTGCCGTGAAAAAAGAGATTGATGCCAGTGTCAAAAGTATGACTTCGCAATGGTATATCAATTTTCTAAAATACAACCCAGCTACTGATTTATCTAAAATAAAATGCCCAATGTTAGCTTTAAATGGAGACAAAGATGTTCAAGTAGATGCTGAAATAAATCTTTCAGCAATTAAAAATATCGTCAAATCTAACCTTACAATTAAGAAATATCCTGGACTAAATCACATGTTTCAACACGCCAGCGAAACAGGAAATCCATTAGACTACGCGAGCATAGAAGAAACAATCGCCCCTATCGTCCTTAGCGACATCACCACATGGATATTAGCAAGAAGATAACGCCATGTTTTTAAGTGTCTGATTATAGGTCTCTTAGCAGGTGTACGCACAGTACGCAGTGTACGCACCCTTTTTTGTATTTGGCTGATTGGGTGGGCGTTACAAAGGTAGCAATGCTTATTGGCGGATTCTCGCGAAAAAAAGGTGCGTAATGGAGTTATGAGTTATGAGGGTGGCGTGGCTGGCGTGGAACATCTTCGATGTTCTTCGGTTCTTGATAGCGTGTTACCCCACAATTGCGTTCGCTGTGCTCACTCCATTATGGGGTTAAATTTCAGAACTAAAGTTCTGAAGTGGAACGTCTTCGACGTTCTGTTTCGCGTGCGTGTGATTTTTCTCACACATTTCACAGATGTTTGCTTTTGAGTGTTGATGAAGTGGAACGTCTTCGACGTTCTGCCTGAGCGTGTGAGTGGTGAGTGGGTGAAAGAGGAACGTCGAAGACGTTCCTCTTCGCTTTAATCAAGACGCTATGATTATTGTTGTTTCTTTAATAA
>JAVWYO010000075.1:0-9800 GCA_036661515.1 Muribaculaceae bacterium
ACGTCTTCGACGTTCAGCTACGCGGTTGTTTGGTAGCCCTACAATTACGTTCGCTTTGCTCACTCCATTATAGGGTTCCATTTCAGAACTGCGTTCTGAAGTATAACGTCTTCGACGTTCTGTTTTGCTGTGGAGATGTGTGTTTCTAAGACCTTTTGTGTGCGGGTGTGGTGGAGTTGTTATCGGGTAGCTATGCTATGGTGGTGTGTATTCAAAAACGAAGTGGAAAAAACATTTAGAGTTTAAAATGATTGAGACCTATTTTTTGTACCTTTGTGACGAACTTTCAAAAATTCAGATGAATAAGAGACTTAAAATAAGAGGCGTAGATTTCAATTATACTGTCGAGGGTAGTGGCTCTGCTGTTGTGCTGATGCACGGGTGGGGTTGTAATCACACTACGTTGGCAAGCATTGAAAATAATCTTACAAAATATTTTACTGTATATAATGTAGATTTTCCAGGATTTGGTGAGAGTGGTGAGCCACAAGATATTTGGGGAACCGAAGACTATACGGAACTCATAGAGGAGTGGATAAAAGCTGAAGGGATAGAAAATCCAATTTTGCTTGGGCATTCTTTTGGTGGGCGTGTGGGCATTATTTATGCGTCGCGAAATAGGGTTAAGAAACTTATTCTTGTTGATGCTGCTGGGGTGAAACCTAAGCGTACATTGAAATATTATTATAAGGTGTATTCTTTCAAATTAATTAAGCGTTTATTACCTGTCTTTGTAGGAAAGCAAAAGGCATTGACGATGATTGATAAGTATAGGGCTAAAGCTGGGTCGAGCGATTACAATAGCAGTACTCAAAAGATGCGTAGCATTATGAGTCGCGTTGTTAATGAGGACTTGAAGGGTTATATGCCTAAGATTTCTTGTCCTACACTTCTGATATGGGGCGCCTTAGATACTGCTACGCCTATTGGTGATGCAAAGATAATGGAACGGTTAATTCCTGATGCTGGATTGGTGTCATTTGAAGGAGTGGGGCATTATAGTTTTCTTGAGAACCCATACGGATTTGATGCTGTGTTGAAGAGCTTTTTAGAAAAAGATATGACAAACAATAAATAGAATTATGATAGAATTAGTACTTGCACTTATTGCATTGGTTTATGTTGCTATCGTGTTTAAACAGGATATGCAGATGATGCAACAAAACACTTATAGGAATGAACGATATATTGGTTGGCTAAAGTCGAGTAGCGATTTCATGTCGATAAATCGTCTTATAGATGTAGCGTTATTAATGTTGATGCTATCGAGTTTCTTTGCTTTTGAATGGGCTGCTATTATGATTGGTGTGGTGCTAATAATTCAAATAGTTGTAGCCGTTAAGAAGAAATATAAAAAGCCTGTTGTGTTCACTAAACGTGTGTGGCGATTATATATAAGTAATATTGTTGCAACATTATTGTTACTGGGAAGTGTGTATCTTTTTAGCCAAAATATAAGAGCTACTATTGCCATTGAAATGTGCATTATCATATTTTCATATATAGTGACAATGGCTATTAATTATCTTTTAAAGCCCGTTGAAGCGCATATTAATAATTCGTATTATAAAGAAGCCCAACGCCTGCTTGCTCAAATGCCTGATATGAAAATCGTAGGTATTACCGGTAGTTATGGAAAGACAAGTACAAAGCATTATCTTAATCGGATTCTTAATGAAAAATATGATGTGTTGATGACTCCGGGAAGTTTTAATACACCAATGGGCGTGATACGTACCGTACGTGAGATGTTGAAGCCATATAACAATCTATTTATAGTTGAGATGGGAGCTAAAAATATTGGCGACATTAAGGAACTTTGCGACCTTGTTCACCCAACTATTGGTATAATTACTGCTGTGGGAGAGCAACATCTTGAATCATTCAAATCTATTGAAAACGTTCAGCGCACAAAATTTGAACTTGTTGATGCACTTCCAAGAGATGGCTTTGCAGTGGTTAATAATGATTTTCCTTATGTGGCAAATCGAGAAGTTACAAATGTTGCAGTAAAAAGATATGCTGTTACTGCCATTGATGGCGTTGATTATGTTGCTGAAAATATTCAATATTCAGCATCGGGGACGCAATTCACTGTTGTAGGAAATGGTCAAAGTATAGAATTAAATACAAAACTTGTAGGAGAGTGTAATATTTCTAATCTTATGGCCGCCGTAATCGTTGCTATGTATCTTGATGTTCCTGCCGAAAAAATAAAATATGCTGTAAGTAAAATTGAGCAAGTAGAGCATCGACTCAATCTAAAGCGAACACCGTCGGGAATAACAATCATTGATGATGCTTATAATAGCAATCCCGATGGCTCAAAAATGGCTCTTGATGTGCTAAGTCGAATGAATACAGGCAAACGCATTGTGATAACTCCTGGAATGATAGAACTTGGTGACAAGCAGGCTCATTATAATGAAATATTTGGAGAGCACATCGCCAAGACTTGCGATATTGCAATAGTTGTAGGACGATACAATCGTGAAGCAATTCTTGCAGGCATAGCAAAAGGCAAGATGTCTCAAGAGTCAATCTATGTAGCCGACACCTTCAAAGAAGCGCAAGCCCACATGCTGGCAATTGCCACGCGTGGCGATACCGTCCTATACGAAAATGACCTCCCCGATACCTTTAAATAATAAGATATTTGGTAAAATAATACGTTATGTATCCCTGCACATTTGGATTAAGTTATCAATCCAACTTTTAAATCGTGGGCATTCCTTCAATATAGAATTAATACCTACTTCCATTGCTATAAGATTTCCTTCAATTACTTTATCGTAATCTTTTTTGATGGCTAATATTCGCTTTGATGGAGCGCCATTTGGTGTAGTATTTATATCTTCGGGGTTTCTATACTGATTAATTATTTTATTTGTCTGACTGCTGATTATTTCATCATAAAAATATTCAAATCCATTATTATTCGAGAACAGCAAAGCCTCAAATTCATGTAATTGAATGTATGGAATGAATCGATTATCACCAATCTTTTCTGAGATAGCATTTTCTAAAGCATTGACCTGACATATTCTTGAACCGAGTGACATACATTCAGAATATTTTGGTATACTTTTGGGTATTCTAAAGAAGTCGACAAATGTGGTGACAATAAAATCATTTTTAGGTGATTGATGTAATAACCCATTTATAGTATTTTCTAAATGCTTATAATTAACAAAACCACCTCGCCCTATTTTGCTTGTATTTATTAAAATCGGGACAACGTTATGTATATTGCTTGCTTGTAAATAAGGGGATAAAATTTCTTTTACAAATTCCTGTTCGGTTTGTCCCTCCACAATGATAAATAATCTTTTCATTAAAGTTGTCCTCCTATAATATTTTTCTCCCATATATCGCTAAGTGAATATTCATAATTATTTAGCCAAACAGATAATGTTTCACTTGATAAATGTTTAAATACTGATTGATTGTTTTCTCTATCTACGACAATAATATCTTCAGCAGTAAAGCAATTAACTAAATTTGTTGATTGGGTAGAAATTATTATTTGGCTTTTTTTGGAAGCTTTTTTTATTATTGCAGCAAATTTATTTATTGCGGCAGGGTGAAGCCCCAATTCTGGCTCGTCAATGATAATTACTTCGGGTAATTTAGATTGAAGGAGTAGTGTTGCAAGTGCGATAAAACGTAATGTCCCATCTGAAAAGCTATAACCACTAAGATACATATCTGAATCTATTTCTTCCCACTCAAGGCTTATCTTGTTTGGGTTGATTGCATCGGGCTTTAAATTAAATCTTTTGAAATATGGTGCAATCGATTTTATAACGCCTTCTATTAGTCTAAAAGCCTTTAAATCGGTCTGCTCTAATTTGTATAAATAAGATGCTAAATTAGCACCATTATCTCTTAAAAAGCTGTTATCACTTAATTCGCACATTCCTCTCATTGGGGAGGTCGAACTGGTGTCATGAAAGTGGTATATAGAGAAACTACTCAAATAATTCTTAATATAATTAGCTCTCTCTTGGTTACTATTTTTGAGGTTAGATTCTTCAACAGCCACATCCCAATTAGTCGTGTTCCACAAAGAATAATCTTTATTAGATATTTGTTTATTATTGAAAAAGTCTCCTGTCTTTTCAATATAACCTTTGTTTGATTGTGTTGGCTTTAATTCAAAATAGAATGCATTAACATTATTAAAATCCATTAATCCATATATGTTAGCTGATATTTTTCGCCCATGATGCAGAAGGTTATCAATTCCTCCTTTATTAAGTGTGTAACTACCAAACCTTTGCTCATATATAGCTTTTGCAAGTTCAAAAAATGAAATAAAATTGCTTTTTCCAACTCCGTTTGAACCAATCAATACATTTAATCTATTTAGAGATAAATTCAACTCCTGTATAGATTTATAATTTTTAATAATGACTTGTTCTATCATATTTATTTTAATTAGTCTTTTTTAGGTAACAGTACCTGATGGTTTTCCCTATAATATTTCTACTTTGAAATAATCAAAAATAGGTCATATCTGATTTTATTTCTTACAAATCTACTATAAAAAAGCTAATTTACATACTCTTTTATAACCAAATCTTTTTACTTGAATTATTTTTTAGCTTACCTATGTAAAAGTCATTAAATCAATTAAGTGCAAATATAAGATGCTTATTTTATAAATTAGTTGCAATAATTTGAGAATCAAGACTTTGTCGTTTGAGAGATATAATCGTAAATTTATCTTATTATATTATCATAATGAATAAGGGGGTGGTATTGATAAAAATTGTACTTTTGCAATCAAATAACTTTTTTATAGGATATTGATTTGATGATTTTAATATTAAAATATTACTATATAACGAAATGAAAACTACTATTGGGGTGTTCTTCGGCGGTCGTTCGGTGGAACATGAAATATCGGTACTCTCGGCTTTACAGGGAATGCTTGCAATCAATAAGGAAAAATATGATGTAGTGCCAATTTATATCTCTAAGCAGGGAAAGTGGTATAATGGCGATGCTCTTATGGAAGTCCGAAATTATAAAGATACTGCTGCTCTTATTGCTAAAGTTGATGAGGTGTATATGGTACCTGAATATGGCGATTACAATCTATATAAGAAAAAGCGCTCTATGTTTGGTAGCGATATTGTTACTCATCTTGATGTGGTGATTCCTATCTTGCATGGAACAAATGGTGAAGATGGCATCTTTGAAGGTGTACTTGAAACGATAGGTATCCCTTATGCTGGTTGCAACACGGTGTCGTCGGCTAATGGCATGGACAAAATTACGATGAAGATGATTATGCAATGCTGTGATATTCCTGTGGTTGATTATGTGTGGACTACTGATAAGCAATGGTTTGCCGAACGTGAAAGTATTATAGCAAAAGTAGAGACTAAAATTGGCTATCCTGTAATTGTAAAGCCTGCAAATCTTGGGTCGAGTGTAGGTATTGGTAGAGCTACAAATAGGGAGGAACTCATAGCGAAGGTAGAAGATGCAGAGCAATATTCAACGCGTATTATTATCGAAGATATGGTTGAAGATTTGCAAGAGATAAATTGTGCTGTTCTTGGTGATGCTGATGAGCACATTTCTTCGGTGTGTGAGGAGCCAATAAAAAGTGGTGAGATACTTTCTTATGAAGATAAATACATGGGTGGTAGCAAAAGTGCAAAGGGGATGCAGGCTTCACAAAAACGTATTCCAGCTGAGTTACCCGATGATGTCACTAAGCGTATCCAATTTCTTGCTGGTGAAACATTTCGTGTGCTTTCTTGTCATGGAGCAAGCCGTGTTGATGTGATTATTGATCGTAAGACAAGTAATGTATATGTCAATGAAATAAATACTATACCGGGTTCTCTTTCATTCTATCTTTGGGAAGCTACTGGTATTAGCTTTGAAAAGCTAATGGAGCGTCTTGTGGAGCTTGCTTTAAAGCGTAAGCGCGAACAAGGAATGAAGATTGTGTCATACGATCACAATATATTCAGTCTTGGGAAAGGCATAAAAGGTGGCAAAACGGGTATAAAATAATATATTATTTTATACATGACATAGTAAAGGCGAGTCCCATTTCTGAGGCTCGCCTTTGCTATGTCATGTAATTATTGATTATTCTTCTTTCTTGTCGGGGTACATCATTGCTTCAACGCTTACATCATATTTTGATGCGCAATTATAGTTTAACAATAATGTCTTTCCAGCCATTATACCTGATAGGTTTTTGATGATATATTTTGGATATGGATCTTTGCCTATTTGAGGGATAACAGATTCTATTGATAAGTTAAATCCGCTTCTTGTAGCTACAACAGGGACTCCAGGAATAGTAATGTTCATTGCTGGCATCTTGTCGGCAAATTTTGCATTTGCAATTTTAATATCAGCTGTCATTTTTGCTATATCAAAATCGATACTATATAATGATGTTTCAGTAGTAAATGGTTTTGTTGGGTTCTCTGAGTCACGAACAGTTGTCTTTGTAATGTAATAAACAGGATCTTCACTTGTTGAGCGTACGTCATACATATTTTCAATTGTATAATCAAATTTCAACTGAGCATCATTGCCTGTAAAGAAAAATACGAGACCCGATACATCTTTTAGAATGTATTTAGGATCGGCAACTCCTTCAACGAAAGGAATAATTGATTCTTCTTTAATTTCAAAACCATCTTTTGTTACCTTAAATTTAACGCCTTTAAGTTCTAAGGTTGTCTTTTTCATTTCTGGAGAAAGTTGTACATCTTTCATTTTGATGTCCATCTTCAATGAAACTAAGTCCATGTTATAAACGAAAGTACTGCTTGATGTGGTAATGGTACCAGTACCAACTACGATAGCACGGATAGCCATGTGCTTAGAGAAACTCATTTCATTCTTAATCTCTCCTGTATTACAAGAGGTAAGGAATAAAGCAACGATAGCAAAAAGAAATAAACTCTTTTTCATAAATTGTTTTTTTTGATTGATTAATAAATTATGCTTTGTGGATTTTTATTTTAATTATATATTTACTCTTAATGTGGCTCCAATTTGTGCCTCTCGCCCTCTTTGAACGAAAGCATTGCTCATAGATACAAAGTAAAACGTATCATAGTGCGTATTTGTTATATTTTGTGCCCAACAATCGAGCGAATAATTTTTCTGTTCAAATCTTATTGATGCGCCAAGAAGTGCGTAAAATGGTTGTTTAACGCTGTTTTCTTCATTCCAATAAATGTTACCCACTCCTCGCACATTTGCATTAAATATGATGTTTTCAAGCCAGCTTTTTTTAATTCCGAGAGAGTAGCTTGCTCCAGCATAGAATGTGTTTTGTGGTGCATAAGGAATATATTTACCAGCATAATTATATTTGCCATTATTGTAATCTACAAATTTAGCATTTGTATATCCATAACTTGCATTTATCTCTACACTATTGATAGGGCGTACTTTAATTGCTGCTTCAGCACCATAGCTACGTGTGTGTCCAGCATTTGTCATAATTCTGCCTGTCGTTGTGCCATCGGGGAATACGGTTAATTGCTGATCGGTGCAATCGATATAAAATAGTGAAATATCGGTCTGTATTTTGCGGTTAACGCATTCTATATGTGCCCCAAGTTCATAAGTCCAACTCTTCTCTGGCTTATAACCTACGATGTCGTTTATGTCATATTGTGCACCTACACCCATAATTCCCATTAGTTTTTGTTGAAGTACGTCTGAAAACATCTGGGTGTTGAATCCTCCAGCTTTGTATCCTTTTGATATTGATGCGTATATGTTTGAGGGGCTTTCCATTGGTAGATGGTATAGCGCCGAGAATTTTGGCAATATTTCAAAGAATGATTTACTGAGATTTCCTCTCTCGTCAATGTTTACATTTTCTTGTCGATGAAGAGTAACTGTTGCATCATTAGTATCAACGCGCATGACTGAATATTGAGTGTTGCATTTACTGTTATAATCAAGAGTGGAATTTTCAAAATCGAAGCGTATTCCAGCCACAAAATCCCAATTCCCAAGTTTTAGGCTCGATTGATGGTATGCAGCGAGCCCGTAGCTATTGTTGCCAAATTCGCTATTAAGGATAAAATTACGGTCGTCCCAACGAATAGGATAATCGGGGTTTATCTCGTTACGCTTTTCTTCAATTAGTTTTGAAATGCCAGCATCTTTAAAAGTAACCGGTGCATTCATATTTGTATTTCTATAAAATCCAAAAAGTCCAGCTAACCATTTATAGCTATTCTTATTATTCCCTTTTACAATGAAATCTTGGGTAATAGCATGTTCTTTTCGGGCTTGCGTGAGTGTAAAGTATGATATAGGGAGGAAGTCTTGGTCGAGTGTCATATTATCATCAATATATTGATAACTCGTAATACTCGATATTGAAATATCTTTGATTTTCCAGTTAACTGTCACACCATCAGTGATGCTCGTCCTTTTATAGAAACATGTGTCATTATAATTTATTTCGCCCGTTTTAAGGTATGCATAAGGATAACCACCTTGTCGAGAAATAGTGAGAGAGAAATTATTTTCTACATTTACATTTTTAGATGGCTTCCATTGTAATTTGAATCGGCCATTACCTTGCTTTTCCCAATCGCAATTTTTGTTATTGTGAATGTTTTTGAAGAATCCATCGGTTGAATAAAAAGAGCCAATAACAGCTAACCCCAAGTGGCTATTTATTTTGGTGTAATAAGATAACGCTGCTTTATAGCTGTTGCCCGTTGAATACTCGCCAAGTACCCTCACACCCTGATAATTCAATGGCGATAGCGTATATATATTAATGAGCCCCCCCATAGTGTTGCGCCCAAATAGTGTGCTTTGTGGCCCTCTGAGCATCTCAATGCGTTCTATATCGATAAGATCGAAATCGTAATTATCCTTATTAATAATAGGTACATTATCAATATTAAGGCCTATTACAGGCTGATCGATTCGAGTTCCTAATCCACGCACGTATATCGATGAAGTCATGCGCGATCCATAATTAGGGATAAATACATTAGGAACCATTTCACTAATATTCTTTATTGTAACTATATTTTGCCTTTCAATATTTTTCTTGCCAATAACAGTTGATGCAATAGGCTCATTTTGAAGATTAATACCCTGTTTAATTGCTGTTATAGATATTTCATCAAGATGAAGTATTGTGTCGGCTTTTGTAAATTGATTATCAGTTACAGCAAAACCGTTGAAAGCGATTCCAACGGCAAAGAAGAATATTAAAATTGATTTATAATGGCTCAAAGTCTATTTTTTAGTTATTATTTAAAACGATACAAATTTACAAACTCCAAATAGATTTGGCAATCACTAATAATAGTGAGTGAAACGTTAAATAAAATTACACAATAATTTATGATAGGTTATCATCGCAAAGAGTTGTTATACTAATATTTGTTTGACAACATTTAATTGCATATTTTTGTAGCAATGTTAACCCTAAACTGTACAATATGAAACTTGTTATTACTTATATCCCTACTCCAGAGATGGCGCATATAAAGATGTATCCACCATATGGAAAATAGCATGCAAATAAATTATGGTTTGACTCTCGGAAGTTTTATTAAGAAGTGCATAAAAACCATTTCGAGAGCATAACTCCAAAAGCTGATAGAACGGAACATGCTGAATTTCGATGCTGAAAGCATTAAATTTGCGTAACCCGACGTCAGAGGGAGCGAAGCGAACGGCGACGTACGGGTACATACCTCAACAAAACTGGTGCTGAAAGCACCCAACAACATAAATATATAAATCGACATGAGCTATACAAAACTACT
>JAVWYO010000076.1:0-9581 GCA_036661515.1 Muribaculaceae bacterium
ATATACAACATTAGGCTAAATTTTAATCATTACAAATAAAATTCTTCGATTTTTTGTGCATAAAAAACTTTGGCATATTATTTGCCGTTTTACATAATTAGTATTTGTATCTAAAACAATAAAGCTCAATAATAATGACATTAGAAGAAATTATTAAATATAAGAACGCTATTACACTACATCTTGAAAAACAATCTCTTCATGATGCGTTCAGTAAATTAGCTGAATTGATAGAAATATCTGCTTTAACAAAATATAAAGATGAGATTGATGAGATTGAACGTTCTTATCGTTTCATGATACAATATATGGCAGATGGAGCTACTGATCCTCATCGCGAAAATGTTTACCATCACATAATTCTTTCTACTTATAGTATAATGGATAAAGTAATACATGATTTGCTATGCACTATTTCACCTAAAGAATACTACTCTAATATAAGATATGAAAAATTTCATAACACATCTTTAAATTACTTAGTCCAAACTTATCAGGATATTATCGCAAAAAGTGAACTTTATGATTTGGTAAATAGAGATGAACAAGATGTTGATAAAATTAAAGAATTAGTTGAATCGCGCGAGGCTATTGAACGATCTATATTCAATAAAATATGGATTACTTTTTCGTCAAGTGCCGAGAATAATTCAATAATCGAGGATATAATTTCTAATGAGCAATTCCCATTATATTTTCGTGAGCTTATAATATCGGCTTTACTTTTAAATATACTTGATAATTATGATGAAAATAAAGTAATCATTCTTTGCAATTCTTATTGTAGTGAAGAAAATGTAGTACAGATAAAATCTTTATTGGCACTGCTAATAGTCTTTCATAAGTATAGAAAGCGTATCGTTTTATCAAAAAACATTCGTTCACGCATAGAATTAGGCAATTTTGAAAACAATATAGATCTTATCTTTTTACAATTTATACGTAGTAGAGATACCGAACGTATTACTAAAAAGATGCGAGAAGAGTTTTTACCAGAGTTAATGAAAATTAGCCCACAAATATATAGGAAAATTACAGATAAAGATAGCTCTGAGGATATTGAAGGACTTGAAGAAAATCCTATGTGGCAAGATATGCTTGATAAAAGTGGGCTGACTAAGAAAATGGAGGAGCTAAACGAGATGCAGATGGAAGGGGGCGACGTATTTATGGGTACTTTTGCACACCTGAAAAACTTTCCATTCTTTAATGATATTTCAAATTGGTTTATGCCATATCATATCAATCATTCCATAAATACAAAAGCTTTTGGTAATGATAATGTTGCAAATGATGTAATATCAAAAGCACCATTTCTATGCAACAACGATAAATTTTCGTTCGCACTATCACTTTACGCTGTTCCAGAAATGCAACGTAAATTAATGCTTTCTCAATTTAGTTCGCAAAATATTGATATGAGCGAAATGCGTAGTGCCGAACTAATCACTGAAAATAAAGACAAAGAGAATATCGCTAATAAATATGTTCAAGATTTGTACCGCTTCTTCAAGTTGTATAGTAAACGTGATGAGTTTTATGATCCATTTACATCGGAGCTACACTTATTACAATTACCATTCTTTGAATTATTTCTTATCAAAACAGAAACTCTTCGACTCGTTGGCGAATTTTACTTTAAACACGGATATTACAACGATGCTCTTGAGTTTTTCCAAACTATCATTTCTAAGACAAATCCCACAGCAGAGTTATATCAAAAAATAGGTTTCTGCTATCAGAATAATAATGATATTGACAATGCAATTGATTATTATCTTAGGGCTGATTTACTTTGTTCGTCCGACACATGGACTTTACGCCACATAGCAGCTTGCTATCGTATGAAAAAGGAGATAACAAAATCACTTGATTATTATCGGCGTGCTGAGGTGCTTCTACCTGAGAATATTAATATAATAACAAACATTGGCCATTGTTTACTTGAACTTGGGAATACAAATGAGGCTTTAAAATCATATTATAAAGCCGACTACTTAAGCGAATCAGGGCGCAAAGCATGGCGACCAATAGCATGGTGTGAATTTCTTGTAGGCAACTATGAGCAAAGCAAATTATATTATGACCGAGTACTACAAGATAATCCAACTGCGGAAGATTATCTGAATATTGGGCACCTCTCGTTAGTTAGTGGGAATATAAAAGAAGCAGTAAATTATTACAAGAAAAGTATTATTATAGGGCAAATAAGTAAACAAAATTTCATGTCATCATTTAATGCTGATTGTAATTATCTTATTTCTGCTGGTATCGATGAAACCGACATACCTTTAATATTGGATAAATTGAACTATGAACTTGATTAATTCTGAAAGTTTTATGATAGCATGAATTGTTAATTTGATGATTTTATATTACCTTAGCCGAAATAATTTACTTATATGAAAAGGTATATTTTCTTAGCAGTTCTAATACTCTTATTGGGTAATACTTCATATGCTACCGATAGTAATGTGACAAATGGCTCTACAAAAGTGAATAATCAATATTTAGAGTCTAAAAATACATTAATAAGACCAATAGATAAGTTTATTCAGCATTTCGTGTGGGGAGCTGATATTGGTAGTTCTATAGATATGAGTGGAAACGATATGTCATCTATTGACATTGATGCTTATTTTGGCTATAAAAATTCATTTATTCGCACACTTGGCGTTGGCGCAAGCATTCACACAGCTCTTGGTAATAGTAATATGGCAATACCAGTATATTTAATATTTCGTTCGAGCTTTAGGTCTCAGCCATCACTCTGTTTTCTCGATTTACGTGCTGGGTATTCCTTTAATAGTATTTCTTCTTCATACAATCAATCGGGAGCATATGGTTCAATTGGAGTAGGATTTAATCTGTCATTTAGTAAGAAATTTAACTCGCATATAATTTTAGCATATAATTTTATACAACTAAAGCCCTATGGAGAAGGTGAGAATTATGTAGATCTTAATAATTTAAGTGCAATGGCAGTAAAGATAGGCGTTAGCTTTTAGCAACACATATAGTAATCAAAATAGCATTTTCGGTAACGAATTATCGCATTAATCGCATTTTTTATTACATATTATTTGCTAATTAATAATTTATGATTAATTTTGCATGAACATATAACAATAATATGAGAACAAATTTATCAAGCCTCTGCCAATTACTATCTATTCTGCTGCTGGGTATTATTATTCAACAATAGAGAGAGGTTTTATATGTTTCATAACAAGATACATTATATACAATATAATAAAGATTCAACCTCTCTTTCTGTGCAAAGAGAGGTTTTTTTATAACTATTAAAATAAACAAAACATTATAAATTATGAGCGACAGATTATTTATTTTTGATACTACATTAAGAGATGGAGAGCAGGTTCCAGGTTGTCAACTAAATACAGTTGAAAAAATTGAAGTTGCAAAATCATTAGAAGCACTTGGCGTTGATGTAATTGAAGCTGGTTTTCCCGTTTCAAGTCCTGGTGATTTTAATTCAGTTGTAGAGATTTCAAAAGCCGTAACATGGCCAACGATATGCGCATTAACACGTGCTGTTGAAAATGATATAAAAGTTGCAGCTGAGGCATTAGAATACGCCAAGCATAAACGTATTCATACCGGTATTGGGACATCTGATTATCATATAAAATACAAGTTTAATTCAACACGAGAAGAAATTATTGAGCGTGCAATTGGGTGTGTAAAATATGCAAAGAAATTTGTTGAAGATGTGCAGTTTTATGCCGAAGATGCAGGACGTACTGATAATGAATATCTCGCACGAGTTGTAGAAGCCGTAATAAAGGCTGGAGCTACTGTAATAAATATTCCAGACACCACAGGATATTGCCTTCCATACGAATTTGGTGAAAAAATTAAGTATTTAAAAGAAAATGTAAAAGGTATTGATAATGTTGTGATAGCTACTCACTGTCATAATGATTTAGGAATGGCAACAGCAAATACAATTGCGGGTATTACAAATGGTGCTCGACAAGCCGAAGTAACCATAAATGGCATCGGTGAACGTGCTGGCAACACATCTCTTGAAGAAGTTGCTATGATATTTCGTAGCCACAAAGAATTAAATATTGATACAAATATTAATACCCCAAAAATATATTCTATAAGTCGAATGGTATCGAGCCTCATGAATATGCCTGTTCAAGCAAATAAAGCAATCGTTGGGCGTAATGCTTTTGCTCATTCATCTGGGATTCACCAAGATGGAGTTCTTAAAAACCGCGAAAGTTATGAGATAATAGATCCTAAAGATGTGGGCATTGATGAAAATTCTATCGTACTCACAGCCCGAAGTGGACGCGCTGCTCTTAAACATCGCCTTCATATACTTGGTATCGAGCTTGATAAAGAAGCTCTTGATAAGGCATACGATGCTTTTCTTAAACTTGCTGACCGCAAAAAAGATATTAACGACGATGATGTATTAATGCTTGCTGGTAAGCATAGAGGGAAAGATGATCGTATAAAACTCGATTTCCTTCAGGTTACAAGCGGTGTTGGAATACAATCAGTTGCAAGTATTGGACTTATTATTGCTGGTGAAAAATTTGAGGCATGTGCTACTGGAAATGGACCTGTCGATGCAGCCATTAATGCCATCAAAAATATTATTCATCGCCAAATGATAGTAAAAGATTTTCTTATTCAAGCAATCACAAAAGGAAGTAATGATGTCGGGAAAGTACATATGACTGTAGAACATGAGGGTAATTCTTATTATGGTTTCTCAGCAAATACTGATATCGTGGCAGCATCGTCCGAAGCATTTATTGATGCAATAAATAAATTTGTTCACTAACAGAATTATAATAGAAAATAATGAATACGCTATTTGATAAAATATGGGACGCTCACGTAATAAATATTATAAATGGTGGACCATCGCAGATATACATTGATCGTCATTACTGCCATGAGGTGACAAGTCCTCAGGCTTTTAATGGACTTCGAGAACGTGGATTAAAAATATTTCGTCCAGAAAAGACTACATGTTCGCCCGACCACAATATTCCAACACTAAATCAAGACAAACCAATATCAGACCCTATTTCACGCAATCAAGTTGAAACACTTACTCGAAATGCAAATGAATTTGGCGTTACACTTTATGGGCTTGGGCATGAAAAGAATGGGATAATTCATGTTATTGGACCCGAAAATGGATTAACATTGCCTGGTAACACAATCGTTTGTGGTGATAGCCATACGTCAACTCATGGCGCATTTGGCGCAGTGGCTTTTGGAATAGGCACAAGCGAAGTAGAAATGGTACTTGCATCGCAATGTATTCTTCAACAAAAGCCTAAGACAATGAGAATCAGCGTTAATGGAAATTTAAGACCTTTTGTTACAGCAAAGGATATAGCACTTTATATAATCAGCAAAATGACAACTGGAGGAGCCACAGGATATTTCGTTGAATATGCTGGAAACACTATCAAGTCATTATCTATGGAAGAGCGAATGACGGTGTGTAATTTAAGTATTGAAATGGGCGCTCGTGGTGGTATGATTGCACCTGATGACACTACATTTAATTATGTAAAGGGACGTGAATTTGCACCAAAAGGTGATGCTTGGAATAAAGCTCTCGCCTATTGGAATACTTTAAAAAGCGATGATAATGCAGTTTTTGATAAAGAAATTGAATTTGATGCTGATGATATTACCCCTCGCATAACCTATGGTACAAATCCTGGTATGGGAATGGGAATTGATGATGCAATACCAACAATTGACCAAATTGATGATGCTGGTAAAATTTCATTCTCACAATCTCTCGAATATATGGGTTTTAAACCTGGAGAAAGGTTAATTGGTAAAAGTATTGATTATGTTTTTCTTGGTAGTTGTACAAATGGTCGTATTGAAGATTTTAGAGCTTTTACAGCATTTATTAAAGGCAAGAAAAAGGCCGATAATGTTACAGCTTGGTTAGTACCAGGTTCATGGAATGTTGATAAACAAATCAAAGCCGAAGGCCTTGATAGAATTTTAAACGAAGCTGGTTTTGAAATTCGTCAACCTGGTTGCTCAGCTTGTCTTGCTATGAATGAGGATAAAATTCCAGCAGGTAAATATGCCGTTTCAACATCAAATCGCAATTTTGAAGGTAGACAAGGACCTGGTTCACGCACCATTTTAGCAGGGCCTCTTGTAGCTGCTGCTGCCGCAATTACAGGGAAAATTACAAATCCATCTTCAATATTATAATATATATCGAACTATGAACGAAAAATTCAATACATTAACATCAACATGTGTTCCTCTACCAATGGAAAACGTTGATACCGATCAAATAATTCCAGCACGATTTCTTAAAGCAACTTCTCGTCAGGGCTTTGGTGATAACTTATTCCGAGATTGGAGATACGACAAAAATAATAAGCCAGTGGCATCATTTGTTCTAAATGATAACACATATTCAGGCTCAATACTTGTTGCTGGAAAGAATTTTGGTTCAGGCTCCAGTAGAGAACATGCAGCGTGGGCTGTTGGAGGATATGGCTTTAAAGTCGTTGTGTCAAGTTTTTTTGCCGATATTTTTAAGAATAATGCTCTTAATAATTGTGTGCTTCCTGTCGTAGTTTCTGAACAGTTTTTAGCAACTCTTTTTAAATGTATCAAAATAAACCCAAAGACTAAGCTAACTGTTAATCTTGAGACACAAACGATTACAAATAATTCAAATTCTGAAACAGAATCTTTTGAAATTAATAGTTACAAAAAGAATTGTCTTTTAAATGGCTTCGATGATATAGATTTTCTTCTTAGCAAAAAAGATGATATTATAACGTGGGAAAATAAGCAATAGCATCTTAAATAATAATTTTATTTATGCAAATAGAACTTTTAGATACGACATTACGCGACGGTGAACAAACTTCTGGTGTCTCTTTTTCATTATCAGAGAAACTTGGAATTACTCGACTACTACTCGATGAGCTACATGTATCTCGTATTGAAATTGCATCGGCTCGCGTATCATCTGGTGAATTTGATTCCGTAAAAGAAGTGTGCTCTTGGGCGAAAAAGAATGGATATCTCGACCGTATTGAAATATTAGGCTTTATTGACAATGGACAATCTGTTAAATGGATTGAGAAAGTTGGTGGTAAAGTTGTTAATTTCCTTGCCAAAGGTTCCGAGAAACATTGTCGTAGTCAGCTAAAGAAAACTCCAGAAGAACATTTACACGATATAAAAAACGAAGTACAGAATGCTGTTAAAGCGGGATTAACTGTAAACTTATACCTCGAAGATTGGTCTAACGGTATAAAAAATTCGCCAGCCTATGTTTATCACATGGTAGATTCCTTGAAAGGCCTGCCTATTAGGCGATTTATGCTACCCGACACACTCGGCATTATGAACCCCAATGAGGTTTATGAATATTGTAAACGCATGATTGAAGCCTATCCTACTTTGCATTTTGATTTCCATGCGCATAACGATTATGACCTTGCTACTGCAAATTCATTTGCTGCTGGACTCGTGGGTATACATGGATTACATTGTACTATTAATGGGCTGGGTGAACGCGCTGGGAATGCTCCGCTATCAAGTGTAGTTGCCGTTATACACGATATGCTAAAAAAAGAAACTTCCATCGATGAAACTAAGATAAACAAAATTAGTCATATTGTTGAATCTTTTTCAGGTATAATGGTGCCAGCAAATAAACCTATCATTGGCGAAAGTGTATTTACGCAGTGTGCAGGAGTACATGCCGATGGCGACAATAAAAACAACCTCTACTTTAACGATTTACTTCCTGAGCGGTTCGGCAGAGAACGCGAATATGCACTTGGGAAAACATCGGGCAAAGCAAATATTAAGAAAAATCTTGAAGCACTTGGTATTGAACTTAGCGAAGAGAATATACGCAAAGTAACAAATCGTATTATTGAGCTTGGAGATAAAAAGGAAATGGTAACTCCTGGAGACTTACCTTTTATTGTTGCTGATGTGCTAAAACACGATATCCAGCACAATAAAGTACGTATAATAAATTATGCTCTTAGCCTTTCGCAAGGTTTACGACCTACGGCAACGACTAAAATGGAAATTAACGGAAATGAATATCAAGAAAGTGCTGTTGGTGATGGACAATATGATGCCTTTGTGAAAGCAGTAAGACGTATTTATAATGAATTGCTCAATCGTGAATTTCCGATGCTTACCAATTATTCTGTAAATATTCCTCCAGGTGGTAGCACCGATGCTCTTGTGCAGACAACCATTTCCTGGAATTACAAAGGACATATGATAAAAACAAGAGGTCTTGATGCCGATCAGATTGAAGCGGCAATTCAAGCTACAGTGAAAATGCTTAACATTATAGAAAATTTATAAAATATATCATACCATTATTATGAAAATGAAAATTGCAGTGCTCCCTGGCGATGGAATTGGACCAGAGATTGTGAGTGTAGCACTTGATGTTACAAAAGCGATATGCCAAAAATTTAATCATGAGCTAACATACGAAACGGCACTCGTTGGAGCTTGCGCTATTGATGCTGTTGGTGACCCATACCCCGAATCCACTCATCAACTGTGCCTTAATTCTGATGCTGTGCTATTTGGTGCTATTGGATCACCAAAATATGACAACGATCCATCTGCTAAAGTGCGTCCTGAGCAAGGGCTTCTTGGAATGCGTAAAAAACTCGGCCTTTTTGCTAATATACGTCCAGTAACCACTTTCCCAAGTCTTATCTATAAATCGCCTCTTAGAGCTGATTTAATTGATGGAGCCGACTTTATGTGCATCAGAGAACTCACTGGTGGACTATATTTTGGAAAGCCACAAGGGCGTAGCGAAGATGGAAACACAGCATACGACACCTGTATTTACAGCCGATATGAGATTGAACGCATTGTAAGATTATCTTATGAATATGCACGCAAACGTCGTAAAAAATTAACCATTGTTGATAAAGCAAATGTACTTGCAACATCTCGCCTATGGCGTGAGGTATCCAAAGAATTAATGAAAGAATATCCCGATGTTGAAACAGAATTTTTATTTGTTGATAATGCAGCAATGCGCATGATACAATGGCCTAAAGACTTTGACGTAATTGTAACCGAAAACATGTTTGGAGACATACTCACTGATGAAGGTTCCGTTATAACAGGGTCACTTGGAATGCTCCCATCGGCATCAATTGGAATACATACATCAGTTTTTGAACCAATTCATGGGTCTTATCCACAAGCTGCAGGAAAAAATATTGCAAACCCTCTTGCCACAATTCTATCGGCTGCAATGATGCTTGAATATGCGTTCAATCTAAAAGATGAAGCTCAATTGATACGTGATGCAGTGAATGCGTCACTTGAAGCAGGCTATGTAACAGAAGATATTGCTGCTAAAGATGCAAAAGCATACAAGACCAGCGAAATAGGCACTTGGATTATAAACTACATCAGTAAAGCATAGACTTTCATTATAAATTCAAAAAGGCAACTCAACATATAACGATGAGTTGCCTTTTTTAATTTATATTGGGCTATGATTATAAAATTCCTTGTCCCATCATTGCATT
>JAVWYO010000077.1:0-9267 GCA_036661515.1 Muribaculaceae bacterium
AGAGAAATAGATAATTCCCATGTTGTGATGTTTGACATCGCGACATGGGAATTATTTTTGCGCTATGATGTTGCTGATATGCGCTTATGCTTTACGGCATTTGAATAGGTGTATAAATTCACCTATTAGCATTACAACTGATGTTCCAACGAATATGCGAGCAAGATCGATGATTTTTAGAGGAACAACGTTGAACATTTCGCCTCCGCAATATACAATGATAACTTGTCCTATTACTATTGCTAAAAGTGTTGTAAAGAATACTTTACTCTCTCGCATGTTCCAAAATGATGAATGTCCGCTTTGAAAAGCTTTGGCATTGAATAAGTTCCAGAATTGGAGAAATACAAATGTTGAGAAAAATATTGACAAGTCATATGGAGTGAGGCCATGAGTAACTGGATAGCCAAAATCAAAGTAATATTGGAAATATTTTATAATGTCGAAATTTGCTAATGATTCTACTTCAACATGCTTGAAATATTGTAATATTCCGAATAAGAATAATATAAATATTGCACCAACACCGAGAATGAACCATGCCATTGTGCGATTTATAATAAAATCGGTTGATTTTCGTGGCTTGTTTTTCATGACTTCGGCACTTGGTGGAAGTGATGCCAGCGCCAGCGCAGCAAATGTGTCCATTATAAGGTTTACCCAAAGCATTTGTGTTACTGTTAGTGGCGATTCTTGTCCTGTAAAAGCTCCTATTACTACAATTACGCATGCTACTAAATTCACAGTGAGTTGAAAGAGTATAAAACGCTGTATGTTTTGATATAATGACCGTCCCCACATCACAGCTTTAGTAATGCTTGAGAATGAGTTATCCATTATTGTAATATCGCTTGCTTCTTTGGCTACCGAAGTTCCATCGCCCATAGATAGTCCTACTTGTGCTGCGTTAAGAGCTGGAGCATCATTTGTGCCATCGCCAGTCACTGCTACGACATCGCCATGACCTTGAAGTAATCCTACTAAGCGTGATTTATCGGTGGGTCGTGCTCGCGACATAATCTTTATACTATGTACACGATTACGTGCTTCGTCATCGGTAAGTGCTGCGAAGTCGGGTCCTGAAATGTGATTTATATCTGTGCAATCATCAGTCCACAATCCCACTTGCCTACCTATTTCTTTTGCTGTCCCTGGAGTATCGCCAGTGACTATTTTTACATCTATTCCAGCGCCAATACTTTCGCGTATTGCAGTAGGTACATCGGCTCTCACGGGGTCGGATATTGCGACGATACCTATAAATGTAAGTTTATCAGCTTTTAGAAGACCATCTTTTATAGGATTTTCGCCATCTTCAAGAATTTGATAGGCAAATCCAAGAGTACGCATTGCTTTTCCTTGATATTCAAGGAGTTTAGCAGTAATTTCTTCTTTAGAAGCCTCGCCAGCTATTTTCTTGCTCATTGCCATAACTATCTCTGGAGCACCTTTCACGTAGACAATGCGATGCTTCAGCTCGTTGCTTTCAACGATAGTTGCCATATATTTTCGCTCGGTTGAGAATGGAAGTTGCTCTACAATCTCGGATTTCTCGCGCAATTTCATATAGTCAATTCCGTTAGCATTAAGCCAGAGTAATAATGCTCCTTCAGTAGGGTTCCCAAGTGCTACAACTTTATTATCATTATCTTTTCCATAATCTAAAAAAGCCGTTGAGTTGCAAGCAATTCCTTCTGTAACGATTTTGCTCATTTCACTATCACTAAGCCCGTTGCAATTTGGAAGAGCGAAGAACTGTTCTTCGTATATTCGCATTTGGTTTTGGGTGAGTGTTCCCGTCTTGTCGGTGCATATAATGGTTGTTGCTCCCATTGTTTCACAGGCATGCATCTTGCGGACGAGATTATTTGTAGCAAGCATGCGTCGCATACTTAGCGCAAGGCTAAGCGTCACACTCATAGGTAGCCCTTCGGGAACCGATACTACAATTAGAGTGATAGCGAGCATCAATGTCGTAAGCGAGTAGTCGATAAATGCTACTGTGTCAAAAGTGGCACCAGTGTAATCGTATATTGCAAGTCGCCCTATTATAATTAAAAATCCTACGGCGTAACTGGCATAAGAAATTAGTTTTCCGAGTTTCTCAAATTGAAGAGTAAGCGGAGTTTTTACTCCATTATCAATTTGTGCAGCTTCATATACTTTGCCATATTCTGTTGCATCACCAACTTTGAGCACTCGTAGCACACCATGCCCTTCGGTGATAGTAGTACCACGCATTGCATGATTGGTAGGATATGTTACATCGCTCTTAAAGTCGGCAGGGCGGTGCGATTTTTTTATTACAGGTTCTCCAGTTAGAGTGCTTTCGTTAATGCTAAGCGATACTGTTTCTATCAGTTCCCCATCGGCGGGAACCTCTTCACCAGTTTCAAGCATCACAATATCACCAACAACAATATCTTTACGAGGTACCTGAGTGATATTACCATTACGCGTAACCTTTACCAATATGTCGTCGTTGACCTGATTAAGCATTTCAAACTTTTTATTAGCATTAAGTTCGAGCACAAAACCTATAACAGTGGCAAGGAATACCGCAATAAATATTCCAAGAGGTTCAAGAAATACGGTAAATGATTCATTAAGAGCAAAAGCCTCATAAAAAGATATTCCTATTGATAGTAAAAGAGCTACCAATAGAATTTTTATCAAAGGATCTTTGAATTTCTCTGCAAATTGTGACCAAATTGATGGCTTTGGGGGAGGTGTCAGAATGTTTATTCCGTGCTTAACACGGCTCTCAATTACTTGAGCATCTGATAATCCTACTAAGTTTTTTGATTCCATAATTTATTTAAATAATACTACTATTTTACTATCGGTTAAATTTTAATCGGCGTCCTTTAATGGAACTTATTACAACTCCATCATTGTACACTAAATTCCCATTTACATAGCTCTGTTGAACTTTGTTGTTGAATAGTTGCCCCTCAAATGGTGACCAACCGCATTTTGAGAGTATTTCGTTTACATTAACTGTGTGAGGTTCATTTTGCCTTACTACCACTAAATCGGCAAAATATCCCTCTCTTATGAATCCACGCCTATCAATGTGATATAGCGTTGCTGGCGCATGGCACATCTTTGTTATGATTTGTTCTATCGTAAAAATGCCTTTATCTGCCATTTCGAGCATTGCCAGTAAAGAGAATTGTATTAACGGTCCACCAGATGCTGCTTTGAGGCAATTTCCGACTTTTTCGCTAAGCAGATGCGGAGCATGGTCGGTAGCCACTACATCAAGTTTTCCATCGTTAAGAGCTCTGCGTAAAGCATCTCTATCTCCAAACGTCTTTATCGCTGGATTCCATTTTATGCGATTGCCATATAGGCTATAATCATTATCGTTAAACCATAAATGGTGTACGCACACTTCGCCTGTAATTTTCTTCTCAGCAAGAGGAGCATTGCTAAATAGCGAAAGTTCCTTAGCCGTAGAAAGATGTAGTACATGTAATTGTGTACCACAACGATTTGCCAACTCAATTGCTCGTGCGGTAGAAGTGTAACAAGCCTCTTCACTTCGTATCATGGAGTGAAATTCTATTGGTAAATTTTCACCATGACGTTGGGTATATTTTGCTTTATTTGCACGTATTATATCTTCGTCTTCGGAATGTATTGCTATAAGAGAAGGTACCTCAGAGAATATTTGTTCAAGTGTCTTATGATTATCAACGAGCATATTGCCAGTTGACGCTCCAAGAAATATTTTCACACCACAAGTGTGGGTGTAATCTATTGAATTTAATATTTCTATGTTGTCATTAGTAGCTCCTATATAGAAACTATAATTTGCAACTGAAACATTTGCTGCATGAGCATTTTTTGCATTAAGTGCTTCAATGGAGGTTGTTTGTGGCATAGTATTAGGCATGTCCATAAATGATGTCACACCTCCAGCCACCGCCGCTGCCGATTCTGTACTTATGTCGGCTTTATGCGTCAATCCTGGATCTCTAAAATGCACTTGGTCGTCAATACAACCAGGTATTAGCAATGCGCCAGCTACATCAGTAGCTTTTGCACAAGTGTCAATAATAGATTGGGCTGGATAACCTCTACCAACCAAAGAAATAATGTCGCCATCAATTACAACGAAGCCAAGATAACGCTTATTTTCGTTAACTATTTGAGCGTTGTAAATAATGTGTTTTGTCATATTTAATTGAGTTACTTTTGTTATGACTTTCGAGTGTATTTTCTAAACCAACTTCCTATAGTTAATTTTATCACTCCAAATACTGCTTCACCAAATATATTTGAATTCATTTTACTTGTTCCAAGTACACGATTTACAAATATAATAGGCACTTCTACAATCTTAAAACCATATTTATAGCTAAGGAACTTCATTTCTATTTGAAAAGCATATCCCTTAAATTGTATTTCATCAAGATTAAGTGTTTCGAGGACTTCTCGCCTATAACATGCAAATCCAGCAGTGGTATCGCGTATATCCATTCCTGTAACGATTCGCACATAAGCCGATGCAAAATATGACATTAACACACGTCCCATAGGCCAGTTTACGACGTTTACGCCAGTAATATATCGAGATCCAATAGCCATATCAGCACCTTGCGTTGCGCATGCTTGATATAATGGGATTAAATCATTAGGATTATGAGAAAAGTCGGCATCCATCTCAAAGATGTATTGATATTGATTATCAAGCGACCATTTGAATCCAGCAATATATGCAGTGCCAAGTCCAAGTTTTCCGGCACGTTGCACAATATGAAGCCTACCTGGCAACTCCTTTTGCAATTCTTGCACAATTTGGGCTGTACCATCTGGAGAATTATCATCAATAACAAGGATGTCAAATTGATGCTCCAAACCAATAACGGTGTGAATAATATTAGCAATATTTTCTTTTTCATTATAGGTGGGAATTATCACCACACTATCTGATTTTGCTATCTCCGACATATTTTGAAGTTTATTAGTCCAAATTTTTAACAAAAGTAATATTTTTTTTGTTCATTAAGATTTTAAGCATCAAATATTTCGCTCACTTAAACATTCTTTAGAATATTACATTGTATTTTGCCAGTAATTTCGTTTGATGATAAGACATTTTAGCTTTTCTAAGTCCTTCATCTCCTGCATCATCTTCACGGTTTACGTATTTTATATTGTGTCGTTTTAAAATATCGACAACAAATGCTTTATTAATCATTTCTGAAGCACCATTATAATTGTGAATTGCCTTTTCGATATGAACATGAAGGATGTCGCTAATAACTTCTCCGATAGTAAATGCCACAACTTCACCATCGACTATTATGCACAACGTTTCAAAGGGATATTTTTCTAAATTATCAAGCACATTCCATGTCTGGCTACGTTCATATTTAGCCATTTCACTGTCAACACTTATGGCACATATTTTATCAAAACAATCTTTTACTTTAGGTAATAACTTAGGCGTTATTTTCAAGAACTCAGCACGCGGATAATCTATCATAAACCGATTAACGTGATTTCGTTTTTTGCTAAGTTTATTCCCTCGCAACGTAGCAAGGTCGTCGGCCAAGTATATATAATCAGCCCAATGCACAAGTTCTGTTATCATCTTAGGCTTTTCGTCCTTAAATTCTTCGATTCGCTCTTCTGAGATTGCCGAAAATTCGAGCCTTAAGCCATTCCTATCACAATATTTTTTTAGCAAATAGACAGATTCGCGAATAGGCATCATTCCTATTGGAAGAGAGAACGCCGTCTTTGTCACATCATCTTGCGCAACACCTTTAAGGAAAAGTGTACAATCTAATATGCAATATTGATATTTAAAATAATCTATCCACATATATATTCCACCAGCAGTGTAGTCGCACGACATGCTACCCGAAGACAGTAAAAAAGGGTAAATTATAGGTAACGTTTCAAGCGTTAAGTCATTAAAAACAATCTCTTTTGGGCTCGTAATCTCGTCTGCCATACTTAGCAAAAGCCCTGTTAATATTTTTGTTTCGCAATCGTCATCCATTTATCTATGATATAATACTATGATTTTGTTTTCTTAAAGCTGTTACAAAATTAGTCAATTATTATCCATCAAGTCATTATTTAAATAACAAATATCGTACGGGAATAGTTACTTTTGTACAAATAAGTAATTCAAATATGGAAACATTGTTAGAAGGCGTTAGCGACACATTACAATATGCTGGTGTGAAATTAAATAACGCCTACGGATTCAAGATTAATAAAGCTACTACATATGTTGTTATCGGAGAGAATGGTTGCGGGAAATCGACACTTGGAAATATAATAGAGAAAGGCTGGAACATAGCCACGAACGTAATTGCTGGTAATAAGCAAGCGATGAAGATTAAAAGTATTGAGTTTACAGATATTCATGCTCTCACGGGGTGTAAGGATACATATTATCAGCAGCGTTTTGAAGCGACTTCTAATGAAGCAATACCTACGGTTGACGAACTTATTACAGGCAAAATTTCGGACGAACTTTGGAATGAATTGTGTGACAAATTGTCACTTAATGATATTCGTAATAAGCGTATCAACTTTCTTTCGAGTGGCGAGTTACGTAAATTTCTTATTATAAATCTATTTACTGAAAAACCCGATATTCTCATTATTGATAATCCATATATAGGTCTTGATGTAGCCTCACGCGCTCTTTTCAACTCGCTTATCAAATCTATTTCGAGCGACGGCACGGCAATCATAATGATGCTATGCAATCCTATTGATATACCAGAGTATACCGACTATATTCTACCGATGCAATCCTTAAATATATTACCGATGATTAAGGTAAGTGGTGAAACTGAAATAGAGATGGCGAAAGAAAAGATAAATGCTCTGTTTAATGCTACATTTGATTTATCAATTTTGCCAAAAACTGAGCCAATGGCAATTGACTATTCTACTGCATTTGAACTCAAAGATTGT
This sequence comes from Muribaculaceae bacterium, assembly GCA_036661515.1. Taxonomy (GTDB): domain Bacteria; phylum Bacteroidota; class Bacteroidia; order Bacteroidales; family Muribaculaceae; genus HGM05232. The sequence continues at coordinate 6,952 of JAVWYO010000077.1, forward strand.
ATTGTAAGCTACGGAAAGACGACAATTTTAAAAAATGTATCATGGAAGGTTGAGGCAGGAGAGCACTGGGCTTTACTTGGTGAGAATGGCGCTGGCAAAAGCACCTTATTAAGTCTAATATATGCTGATAATCCACAAGGTTATCGAAACGATATTACACTCTTTGACCACCGTCGTGGCACAGGTGAAAGTATTTGGGATATAAAAAAGAAAATAGGATATATCTCCCCCGAAATGCACCTATATTTTAATAATGGTGAAGACACACTCACTGTTGTTGCATCGGGGTTGCACGACAATGTAGGCTGTTTCCGTAAACTCTCTGAAGAGCAAAAAGCGATAGCAATGTTATGGCTAAAAGCCGTAGGAATGGAACATCTTTCACATCGACGCTTTCCCACGCTATCATCAGGAGAGCAACGTCTGGCTCTACTAATACGTACATTTCTCAAAAATGCTTCATTGCTAATACTTGATGAGCCATTACATGGGCTTGACATGGCACGCAAGCGTCTTGTGGCAGCACTTATCGCTAAAATTGCTTCACGCCCCAGCCAATCCTTAATCTACGTTACTCACTACGAAAAAGAAATTCCAGCCTGTGTCACCCACCGTCATATCCTCACAAAATTACATTCTTAGAAGTTCAGGTTATGAATTGGGCTTGGGTGTGTTATCGTTTCTTTTTAAAAAAAGTGGTGATTAGTGTGGCGCATTCTGTGGCGAGTATTCCCGATGTTACTTCTGTCTTTTTATGGAAAGGCGATTTGCAAAATGTGTGATAGCCTCGTTTGTCGTCGGCAACGCCATATACTACTCTTTTTATTTGGCTCCAGCCAATAGCTCCAGCACACATTAGGCATGGCTCTACAGTTACATATATTGTGCACTCGGTGAGATATTTCCCCCCGAGATTATTTGCTGCTGAAGTGATTGCTTGCATTTCGGCGTGAGCAGTTATGTCGGTCAATGTTTCGGTCAAATTATGTGCGCGCGCAATAACTCTACCTGCGCTTACGATTACTGCGCCAATAGGGACTTCATCATGATTGGCGGCTTCTTGCGCTTCGGCAAGAGCCATGCGCATAAATTTCTCATCAACAGTATCCATACTGTTTAATTGGCTTTAGCTGCGTCGGCTTCTTCAAATGCTTTTTGAAAGAATAGTAGTTGGTAATCGATTGAATTATTCCAATATTGGAATGTGTGTCCGCCTGGGCGTACGATGTAGTCGTGATCTATTCCTTTTTGTAGTAATGCTTCATGTAGTTTATTATTCACGGCTATGAAGAAGTCGCCACTTCCGCAGTCGAATATTATTTTGAGTTGACCTTTTTTGAGTGTTGGAACAAGGCTCATTACTGAGTGTGTTTCCCAAGAACCTTTATTAGAAGCGTAATCACCGAGGCGTTCTTGCGTTTTCCATTTGTCGGGGAATGATGCAATGTCTACACCACCACTTGTACTTCCAGCAACGCCGAATATGTCGGGGTGACGCATAGCAAGCCATAGTCCACCATGCCCGCCCATGCTTAATCCTGTGATAGCACGAAGTTTGGCTTCTGGAATAGTGCGGTAATTGTTATCAATATATGGAACTAATTCTTTGGTTATATATGTTTCAAATTGCATATTTTTGTCAATAGGAGAGTCCCAATACCAACTATCTTGTCCATCAGGGCAAACGATGATTACACCCATTTCACTTGAGATGTCATCGAGTTCGGGTTTAATTTTACACCAAGAAGCATAATCGCCTGAGTATCCATTAAGAAGATATACCACAGGATATTGCTCATCTTGCAATTCGCTATCAAAATATTGAGCAGGAACAATTACCGTGTTTTTGATGCTACGTTTCATTGATTCGCTCTTCACCGCTATGGTGTCGCCTTGAATAATTTCGCCCTCTTCAGTAGTAGAGTTTTTGGCTTTTTGTACACCAACAGCACCGCAACTTACGGAAATCATCATTGTTGCAAATAGCAACATTAATAGCCTTTGAATTTTCATATTAATAGTTTTTATTGAACGCTACAAATATAATGTTTTTTCGCGAAATACAATAGCTGATTATAATGTGTTTTTGTTCTATTTAATTGTTTGGCAGGTGCACGCATGGTGGGTAGTTTTGAGTTCTGAGTTTTGAGCCTTGAGATGTGCGTTGGTGGAGTGGAACGTCTTTGAGGTTCTTGCTTTGCTTTGAGTTTTCTCACACAGAATTCACAGAATTTATGCTTGTTGGGTGGAAGAGTTTTTCCCACAGATATTTGCGTGGGCGTGGGTGGAGCGAGAACGTCGAAGACGTTCTACTTC
>JAVWYO010000078.1:0-9230 GCA_036661515.1 Muribaculaceae bacterium
GAACGTCGAAGACGTTCCACTCCGCTCACGTCCAAAACTCATAACTCCATTACGCCCCACATACTGTATGAATTGCAAGCCAAGCTCTTGAATTTAAATGAGTTGGACTCCTATATTTATATTTTAGCGGACACTAATTAATTACAATTATCGAAATCTACCTGAAATAAATTAAAGCAGCTTCTAAAGCTCTTTCAACAAATTCTGTATCACTTACATTATATGGAATCCAATTTATTTTAAAGCCTCGTCGCTCCATTCCTCGAAACCAAGTCATTTGTCGTTTCGCAAATTGATGTATTGCTATCTCAAGGCTTTCAACCATCTCATCATAGCTTAATTTACCTATAACGTATTGAGTAATAAATTTATATTCCAACCCATAATATATTAAATCTTCAGGATTCACTCCTTTATCTTTAATCAAAGTTTCTATTTCGGATACCATGCCATCTTCTAATCGGGCTTTCAATCGCTCTGTAATACGACGACGACGACTTTCTCTATCAATATCAACACCTATTATCAACGCATTATCCAACGGGTGAGGCTCCGTCTTTATTTCAAGATTAGGATTTTCATGATAATATTGCTCTATCTCTATCGCTCGTATTGCTCGCTTGGCACTATCTACATCAGTGACATTATGCAGAGTCTTATATTGCTTTAAAATAGCCGTCAGCTCTTCAATAGACTTGCCTTGTAGAGACAATCTTAAATTCTTATTCTCTGGCACTTGTGGAAGTTGAATCCCTTTGAGTACCGACTCCACATAAAGCCCTGTTCCTCCACACAGAATAGCATTTCTACCTCTCTTCAAAATATCTTGATACGACTCATTATAATCTCTAAGATACTCATATAAATTATACTTATATCCTGCTTTACATATATCAATTAAATGATAAGGGACATCGCCATATTCATTCAAATCCTTGCCAGTACCTATATCCATTCCTTGGTATATCTGACGCGAATCAGCACTTATTATCTCGCCTCCTACCGCTTTTGCAAGAGCTACTGCCTTTGACGTTTTCCCCGATGCTGTAGGACCTGTAATTACATATAATATATTATCCATTAATCAAGTAGCCCCTCTATATATTTAAACCACAATTTCTTTAACTTATAAAATTTAGTATCTTCATTTAAGACCGAAAGTAACATCCACTTAGAATCGCCATAATCTATATTCAATCGCTTCATATCTCTAAAATCAAATACTGGCTTATAATCTTTCACCGAAAATAGTCGCTTCCCATTTAATGAATAACTCTTTTTAGCTAATAATGCCGTATATAATTTATATGTTTCAGCCTTAAATGATGTCGACAATCTTTTTTCAGCATAAGCCTCTTCAATATCTCTTACTTGCAACCAAGTACCATCAAGCTTTTTAGCACATTCTTTCTTTGATAAGAAATAGGCATAATGACGAATATCACATTCATTCTTTTTATCATTATATCTATATAGCAATCGTAATTCACCGCCAGAATCTTCAATGTTTGTCAATTCCTTAAAATACGTATTGGCCTGACTAATAGAAATATCCTCTTGATATGGAATATAGGCCAATACTGGAGTATCTATCTTATTATTATCTCCATCTATGGCCTTCAATAATAATTCATTTTCACTTATTACAAGATACCTAAGAAGAGTATTTCCCATGCGAAACGCTGAATTAACATCTTGTCGTTTTGCACAATATTTCGATAATACTGAGCACCGTATACCTATCGAGACTTCATGAATAAGCCACAATACGATGGGAATACCTGTAAATACAAAGCGGTCAAAACTACTTATATTAGCAGTATTATAAATAAAAAGATAATAGAACCAAGCGGCTATCGAAAGGGTAAATCCTATTAATAGCATCTGATTGACTATTTTAAGCATCTCTCTACTATGTAATCGCCCAGCAAAACCCCGTTCCGACGGCGCACCATTGCGCAAAAGGCAAAACGTACAGTAGGTACACTTATTCTTTTTTATTGAAATTATTAAAGAATTTATAAATAATATTGGTGAAAAAAACAACACTGGAAAATGTGTAATTTGAATCCATTTTGAATTTATTCCATTAATAAAATCGACGCCATTAATAACATAAATAATATTTATAAAAAATGTAATAATGGTATATTGTATCAACGTTCGAGCAACTATAAACAATATCAAATTACAAGAAGTACCTGTAACTTCCTTATTTTGGCTTATTATCAAAAATAGAATAATTGCTATAATTAATGATATAGATGGATAAAAATTGGGCGAAAAGAATGTTGATACTATAACAAATAAGATTAAGGCACCAAGCCCCAAAGTAAAACTTATCCATATATCATATATACCATAAATAGTATCTTGTTTCACGTCCAGTGGAGGTCGCATGAATTTTATCTTTTTAAATGATTATCAAAAAAATCTAATATCTTTTTATACAACGGATATCGTGTGTCACAGCCATTTATTGAATGATTCATATTAGTATATATCATCATATCGCATATCTTATTCTGCATCGTTAATTCCGATGTATATTGCAATGTATTTGCTATATGGACGTTATCATCTGCAGTCCCAGCCATTATTAGTAATTTGCCTTTCTGATAATTTATCAAATTTAATGGCGAGCCTTGGTTATAACCTGTCTCATTTTCCTTTGGAGTACGCATAAAACGTTCTGCATACACACTATCATAATATCTCCAATCAGTTACAGGAGCTACTGCAACGCCTGCTGCATAATTACTATTCGGCTGTGACATAGCCATTAATGTTTCATAGCCACCATAGCTCCAGCCATATATTCCTATCTTGCTACTATCTACATATTTTTGACTTGCCATATATTTTGCTGCTGATATTTGATCTATGCTCTCATATTTTCCAAGTTGCATATACACTGTCGATTTCCATGCCTTGCCTCTTCCTCCAGTTCCTCTACCATCAACGCAAGCCACAATATATCCTTGTGTGGCTGCATATTGTTCCCAATCAATTTTCCATGAATTAAGTACTTGTTGCGAACTGGGACCACTATATTGTGACATTATCACAGGATATTTTTTTGAAGAATCAAAATTCACAGGCTTAATCATATATCCATTAAGCGTTTCGCCTTCACTTTGGCATTTAAAGAACTCCTTTTGGGGTATATCACTTGCTGTATATTTCGTCGCATATTCCTTATTCATAAGAATTTCACGCACTTGCTTCCCTTTATTTGTCCAAAGTGTATATTGATTTGGCGTTTTTAAATCACTAAAATTATTAATATAATATGTGTACGTAGAATTAAATTGAGCACTATATGTTCCACTGCTTTGCGAAATCTTTGTTATAAGTCCCTTTGCATCTACTTTCGATAGACATCTATCCAACGGACTATTTTGTGTCGATTGAAAATAGTGTACCTTTAATAGCGAATCATATCCATAATAATCAGTAACACTCCAATCACCCTTTGTCAATTGCCTTATCTGGATTCCTGCATTTGAATATTCATATAGATGATTAAAGCCACTCTTCTCACTTGCTACTACAAATGATGCCTCATTATACCTCACCATATTTGTAACATCTTCTATTTCTATCCAACTCTGTGACTCATCGGTATATACGAGCTTGCTTACCGTCGAACGTGGATTAGTAGCATAGATTTGTAACTTATTCTGATGCCTATTAAGGGTCATCACCATCAATCTATCGGCTATCGGAGAAAACTTTATCTGGGGTATATAATCCTCTTTCAACATTGGTATTTTTAGCTCCTTCAACTTACGTGTCTCTACATCATAAGATATTACACTCACCTCTGAATTTGCAGTTCCTGCCACTGGATATTTATATTCAAATCTACCAGGATAAAGATTATATTCATCTTTCGGCTCACATGCTCCTTTATACAATGGGAATGAATATGACGATACATTTTCTTCATTCCAACGGATAAATGATAACATCAAATTATCTGATGACCAAGTTAGCGAACTTAACATTCCAAATTCTTCTTGATACACCCAATCTGGCACACCATTTATAATTTTATTCTTGGCGCCATCGGTTGTTACCTCAACCTCTGTGTCATAATCTATCTTCTTTATATAAATATTATTATTCCTTACAAAAGCTACCATTCTTCCATCGGGTGAAAATGTCGCAGCTTCCTGCGCTCCATTTAATGACAATGGTTTTAGATTATTATGCCTTATATCATACACATAGTAATCGGCCTTAAATGAATTTCGATAAATCTTCTGGCTATTAGTATATATTAGCAACTTTGATTCATCACTCGATAAAGCAAATCCTTCACATTCCTTTATTTTGCTACTTCGGGCAGTCGTTGCATTAAATACTGTTTCAATCACTGCTCCCGTCTTAAAACTAATTTTATCTATTTTTGTCCCAGAATTATCTATTTGTAAATATGATTCACCATCGGCTGTTGAGATTAACTCACCAACCGCTTCTGGACGATAATTTCCTAATACTGCATCTTGAAGGGTAAAGGCCTGAACACTAAACCCATAAACAACACACATTGCCAAGATAATCTTACTAATAATTGCGTATTTCATATATAATTACTAATTTATTTTTCTAAATCTTTAATTGACATTCTTTGTTACAAAGCTAATAAATATTTCACCATTTTTCCATTATTACTAATACTTTTTTATTCTTCGTATTTTGGATACTTCTATATTTTTATCACTATATTTGTTTCTTTATTGTGTAATTAATAAAAACATGTACGCACCTTTAGCTGAACGTATGCGACCTAAGTCGCTTGATGATTATATTGGGCAAAAACATCTTGTCGGTGAAAATGCCATTCTTCGTCGCATGATTGAATCGGGAAACATCTCTTCTTTCATCTTGTGGGGACCTCCAGGCGTTGGTAAGACCACATTAGCAAAGATTATCGCTGAGCAAATTAAAGTCCCATTTTACACGCTTTCGGCTGTAACATCGGGCGTGAAAGATGTGCGCGACATTCTCGACCGTTGCAAAGCAGATGCTCATAGCGTGTTTTCTAAAGGAAGACCAATACTCTTTATTGATGAAATTCACCGATTCAATAAGTCTCAACAAGATTCGCTACTTGGTGCCGTAGAAAATGGTACAGTTACACTTATCGGAGCAACAACCGAAAACCCTTCATTTGAGGTAATCCGTCCGCTTCTTTCTCGTGCTCAAGTTTATGTCCTCAAATCACTTGAAAAAGAAGATTTACTTGAACTTCTAAATCGAACGATAATAACCGATGACGCTTTTAAAAGCCGAGAAATTAAGATAGAAAGCACTAACGCACTACTTCGATTCTCTGGAGGTGATGCTCGCAAACTCCTAAATATTCTCGATCTCATAATGCAATCGGTCGTCGGTAATGAGCCTCTTATTATTAGCGATGATATTGTTGTCAACCGTCTTCAAGAGAATCCTGTTGCTTTTGATAAAAATGGTGAACTACATTACGATATTATTTCCGCATTCATTAAGTCTATTCGTGGTAGCGATCCCGACGCGGCTGTATATTGGCTGGCTCGACTCATTGCTGGTGGTGAAGATCCTAAGTTTATAGCAAGGCGACTTGTTATTCTTGCAAGCGAAGATATTGGACTTGCAAACCCCAACGCGCTACTTCTCGCAAACGCTACTTTCGATGCACTAACAAAAATTGGCTGGCCTGAAGGACGCATTATTCTTGCTGAATGCACAATTTATTTAGCAACTTCACCTAAGGGTAATTCTGCATATCTGGCTATCGATGCAGCTCTTGAACTTGTTAACAACACGGGGAATCTTCCTGTCCCTCTTCATCTACGTAATGCCCCTACTAAACTTATGAAGGAATTAGGATATGCCGAAGGATACAAATATGCACACGACTATACTGGTAATTTCGTACAACAAGAATTTATGCCAAGCGACCTTAATCACACCACTCTATGGACTCCGTGTAATAATCCTGCCGAAGCAAAACTTCGCGAAAATATGGCCACACTTTGGAACAAAAATATTAAAGAATAACTAAATTATTATTATTTTCCATTGGAAAATTGTTTATTACAAAAACTATTGTAACTTTGCATTGTTTTCCAATAGATAATATTTCCAATAGAAATAACAAATAAACAATTCTGATGAAACACGTTATTATAGGTGGAGTTGCTGGCGGTGCAACTGCTGCTGCTCGAATTAGAAGAGCCGATGAAAATGCTCAAATTATAATGCTTGAAAAAGGCAAATACATTAGTTATGCCAATTGTGGACTACCATATTATATTGGCAATGTAATCACCGACCGTAGCCGACTCTTTGTACAAACACCTGCCGATTTTGCTAAACGTTTTAACATTGATGTGCGTATCGAAAACGAAGTTATTGCTATTAATCCAAAAGATAAAAGCATTACTATTCGCAGAAAAGATGACACTACATATAATGAAAGTTACGACAAGCTATTACTATCTCCTGGTGCTAATCCCGTCAAGCCACCATTAAAGGGCATTGACTCCGAAGGCATTTTCACTCTGCGCAATGTCACCGACACCGATAATATCAAAGAATATATATCTTCTCACAATGTTAAGCGAGCCACAATTGTTGGCGCAGGATTTATCGGCCTTGAAATGGCTGAAAATATTTATGCTAACGGTGCCACTGTATCTATCGTTGAACTTGGTAATCAAGTAATGGCTCCTATCGACTTTTCAATGGCTCAATATGTTCACAAACATCTAATTGACAAAGGGGTAAATTTATATCTCGAAAAAGGAGTTGAAAGTTTCACCAAAGATGGTGAAACAATAAAAGTCATTCTAAATGATGGTAGTAGCATTGACAGCGATATGGTTATTCTTAGCATTGGTGTTCGACCCGAAACATCTCTCGCTAAAATGGCAGGTATTAAAATTGGCGAAGCTGGCGGTATTTATGTCAATGAATATCTTCAAACGTCTGATAGCGACATCTATGCAGTAGGTGATGCTATCGAATTTCCCAATCCTATTACAGGAAAGTCGTGGCTTAATTATCTTGCCAACCCTGCAAATCGTCAAGGGCGCATTGTTGCCGACAACATGGTAATGGGTAACACTCTAAAATATGAAGGTGCAATAGGCACTTCTATTGCAAAGGTATTTGACATTACAGTTGCCTCTACTGGATTACCAGCTAAGAGATTAAAACAATTTGGTATTGAATATGCAAGTTCATTCACTCAATCAGCCTCTCATGCGGGATACTACCCAAATGCACTTCCACTAAACATAAAACTCACATTTGACCCAAAATCGGGCAAACTCTATGGCGCACAATGTATTGGATATGACGGTGTAGATAAAAGAATTGATCAAATTGCCCTCCTAATAAAACGAGGCGGCACTGTTAACGATCTCACAATGATAGAACACACCTACGCTCCTCCTTTTTCTTCGGCAAAAGATCCTATTGCTATTGCTGGATATGTGGCAAGCAACATCGTTAGTGGCGTGATGCCTGTCGTATATTGGCGCGACTTCATAAATATAGATTTCAACAAAATACTCCTACTTGACGTTCGCACTGCTGCTGAATTTTCATTCGGAGCTATTGATGGAGCTATAAATATTCCACTTGATGACCTTAGAGAACGATTTAACGAACTTCCTCGCAACAAAGAAATTTATATTTATTGTGCTGTCGGCTTAAGAGGTTATTTAGCTCAAAGAATACTTTTTGCAAACGGTTTTACTAATACTAAAAACCTTTCGGGTGGCTATATAACATTTACAACAGCTATATTCCACCCCACTTTAGCTGGATATTGCAAAACGAATACTGAAAATACAAATATGCCTATAATGAATACAAAGACACTAAAAATTGATGCTTGCGGATTATCTTGTCCTGGTCCTATTATAAAAGTCAAACAGGCTATCGACACTATTTGCGATGGCGAGAACCTTGAAATAATTTCTACCGATGCTGGATTTGCTCGCGATGCTTCGTCTTGGTGCAATTCTACTTGTAACACTCTAATTTCTATTAACGAACAGCAAGGTCGATTCACCGTAGTTATTCAAAAAGGTGGAAAACAATCATCTTGTTGTTCCACAACTCAATCAACAACGCAAAAGAACAAAACGTTTATAATGTTTAGCGACGATTTAGACAAGGCTCTCGCTACTTTTGTACTCGCCAACGGTGCTTTAGCAATGGGTGCAAAAGTCACAATATTCTTTACTTTTTGGGGGTTAAACGTAATTAAGAAGGTCTCTAAGCCTTCAGTAAAAAAAGACATATTCGGTCGCATGTTTTCTATGATGTTACCGTCAAGTTCATTAAAACTATCTCTTTCTAAAATGAGCATGTTTGGTATCGGCGACGCAATGATGCGTCACATAATGAAAAGGAAAAACATAGAATCGCTTGAGTCGCTTCGCACACAAGCAATAGCACAAGGGGCTGAGTTTATCGCCTGTCAGATGTCAATGGACGTTATGGGAATTAAAAAAGAAGAGATGCTCGATAACGTAACTATTGGTGGCGTTGCTACCTACTTAGAACGTGCTGATAATGCCAACGTAAACTTATTTATTTAAAAAAACAATGAAAACAATATTCTCAAAATATTTAAAGACCATCATCGGCGGCGTAATCGGTGCCATTGGCGGATTCTTATACTGGTTCTATATCGGTTGTAGCACAGGGACTTGTCCCATTACATCATCTCCTGTAATTAGCACTATTTGGGGCGCAATAATTGGAGCTCTTCTGCTAAGCTCTTTTACTAAAAAGGAAAACAATTAATCATGGAGACACTATGTAAAATAAGAGATATATACCGATCTATTTACGAATTTGAGCACCAATTTGAAAAAGAATATAACCTATCGTTAAATGAAGGAATGCTATTATGCAGCCTCTTAAACGAAGGCCTTCTATCATCGGGACAGATAGCCGATGCTCTTGCCCTTTCAGCCTCAAACACTTCAAAAATAATCAAATCAGTAGAGATAAAAGGGCTTATACAGCGCGTACTGGGACAAAACGATAAACGCCAAATGTATTTTTCGTTAACCACCAACGGCAAAGCCACAATCCAAAAAATAAAGGCTACCAAATTAGAAATTCCTAAAATTCTTGCAACTATCATAAGTGCGTAGCAATTTATTTCGAAATAGATTTGAGACTATTTATGGAAAAGATGCCAAAAAGAGTCTCAAAAC